>JAQSDT010000233.1 GCA_029946075.1 bacterium
TTTGCGGCCCGATACACGGCGTCGTCATGGCCGGGCTTGTCCCGGCCATCCACGTCTTGTCTGGTTGACCGAAGGAAGTCGTGGATGCCCGGGACAAGCCCGGGCATGACGGATTTTCGTAGATGACCGCCGATTTTATACTTCGTCCCTATCGCCTTGCGGACGAAGCCGCCGCAATCGAGCTGTGGTGGCTGACCTGGCAGCAGGCGTATCCCTCGATCGATTTCAATGCGCGCGTGGCGTGGTGGCGCGAGCGCTGGCGCAACGAACTGGTGCCGAAGGCATCAATCGTCGTCGCCGAACAGGCAGATGTTCTGATTGGCTTCGTCACGATCGACGGATCGGGCTATCTCGACCAGCTCGTGGTCACGCCGGAGCAATGGGGTTCGCCGCTGGCGACGGCATTGGTCTATGAAGCGAAGCGGCTCTCGCCGGATGGCGTCACGCTGCTCGTGAACAAGGACAATTCGCGCGCGATCCGCTTCTATGAGCGCAATGGTTTTGCGTATGCCGGCGAGGATGTGAACCCGACGTCAGGGCGCGCGGTGTTGAAGATGGAGTGGAAAGGGTAGTTATCCTTCCTTCTCCCCTTGTGGGAGAAGGAAGGAAGCTAAATCCCCTCGAACTGCAGCCGTGCCAACCGCGCGTACAAGCCGTTCTTGGCGACCAGTTCGGCATGCGTACCCTGTTCGACGATTTTGCCCTGGTCCATCACCATGATGCGGTCGCAGGACAGCACGGTGGCGAGGCGGTGCGCGATCACCAGCGTGGTGCGGTGGCGCATCAATTCCTCCAGCGCGGTCTGCACCAAAGTTTCAGATTCCGCATCGAGCGCCGAGGTCGCCTCGTCCAGCAGCAGCAGCGGCGCGTCGCGCAGGATGGCGCGGGCGATCGCGATGCGCTGGCGCTGGCCGCCGGACAGCGTCACGCCGCGCTCGCCGAGCTGCGCCTCGAAGCCGCCGGGCAGACGTCGCAAGAATTCCGTGGCGTGCGCAAGGTCCGCGGCGCGCTCGACTTCGGCGTCGGTCGCATCGGGCCGACCGAAGCGGATGTTTTCGCGCGCAGAGGCGGCGAACACCACCGAGTCCTGCGGCACCAGCGCGATGCGCGCGCACCTCGCGCGGGTCGGCCGCCCTGACCGGCACGCTGTCGAGCGAAATCGTGCCGCGCGCCGGATCGTAGAACCGCAGCAGCAAATGAAACAGCGTGCTCTTACCCGCGCCGGAGGGACCGACGATCGCGACCTTTTCGCCGGCCTTGACCGATAGCGAGACGTTTTCGATCGCGAGCGTGTCGGGACGCGTCGGATAGGCGAAGCTGACATTCTCGAACCCGACATCGCCGCGCGCCGGCTGCGGCAAGGCGACCGGCTGCGGCGGCGCCTTAATCTCGGATTTCACCCGCAGTATCTCGAACAGCCGTTCGGCAGCGCCGGATGCGGCCGAGACCTCCCCCCAGACTTCGCTGAGCTGACCCAGGCCCGTTGCGGCGAACGCCGCATAGAGCACGAACTGACCGAGCCGGCCCGGCGTGATCTGGCCGGTCAGCACGTCGTGCGAGCCGACCCACAGGATCGCGACCACGCTGGAGAACACGATGAAGATGATGATGAGCGTGAGCACCGCGCGCGCCCGCGTCGAACTGCGCGCCGCTTCATAGGCCGCTTCGACGTCGCCGCCGAAGCGTTTGGCCGCCAGCCGCTCGCTGGTATAGGCCTGCACGGTCCTGATCGCGCCGACCAGTTCGGACGCGTAGGCGCTGGCGTCGGCCAGCGTATCCTGCGCGTTACGCGACAGCCGTCGCACCCAGCGTCCGAATGCGACCAGCGGGATCACGATGATCGGGATCGCCAGCAGCACGAAGCCGGAAAGTTTCGGGCTCGTGATCACCATCATGGCGGTGGCGCCGATGAACAGCATCAGATTGCGCAGCGCGATCGAGACCGACGCGCCGACCGCCGACTTGATCTGGGTGGTATCGGCCGTCAGCCGCGACACCAGTTCGCCCGAGCGCGCGGAATCGAAGAAGGCCGGCGACAGCGAGATCAGATGCGCGAACACATCGCGGCGAAGGTCCGCGACGATGCGCTCGCCGATCGTCATCACGAGGTAATAGCGGGAGGCACTGGCGGCGGCGAGCACCGCGACGACCGCGATCATGACGCTGAAGTAGCTGTTGATCAGCGCGATGCCTTCGGGGCTGAAGCCGAAATCGATCATCCGCCGGACCGCGATCGGCACCACCAGCGTGGTGATCGCCGCGATCGTCAGCGAGATGAAGGCAAGCAGCGCGCGCCCCTTGTAGCGGGCGACGTAGGGCGCCAGCGCCAGCAACGGGCGGAGCCTGGCGCTGTTTTTGGCTGGCTGCGTCAGCTGGGTCTCGACGAGGGCCTCGCCCTCCAGCAGGGCGTCCCGCCGCGGCGGCGTCCTGACGTCTTCCAGTTGTTCCGCAGCGCTCATGATCCGATCCGGTTTGCCGCCCCCAGATAGGCCGCCCCGCCCCCGCTGGCAAATCCGGTCAATTCCCAGTCAGGGCTGATACGCAGCTTGTTTTGACGGCCGCCTTACGTTATAGAGCCGCCAAATCCCGTATCTTCTGCATTTGAGACGGGCGCCAGCGCGCCGAAGGATATGCCATGAAAGCCGAAATTCACCCGGATTATCATACGATTACGGTCGTCATGACCGACGGGACCGAGTACCAGACCCGCTCCACTTGGGGCAAGGAAGGCGACAAGCTGAACCTCGACATCGACCCGAAGTCGCACCCGGCCTGGACGGGCGGTTCGCAGCAGCTGCTCGACCGCGGTGGCCGCGTCTCGCGCTTCCAGAAGAAGTTTTCGGGCTTCCTCAAGAGCTGAGGTTTTCGCAACCCGGCTAATCGGCCCAGAAATACAAAAACGCCCCGGTCTGCCGGGGCGTTTTTTGTTGGGTTTTACTGATGTCATTCCGGGGCGATGCGAAGCATCGAACCCGGAATCTCAAGATTCCGGGTCTGATCCTGCGGACCATCCCGGAATGACGAAAGAAATTACTGCTCGAACGCCGCCTTCAGGCGGTTGAGCTGCGGCACCAGCGGATTGCCGATCGGGGCACGTTCGGTAACCGGGGCGTGGATCGTGGTGTCGAGCCGGCGCACCCGCGCCTGCAGGCTCATCGAGCGGGCGATCAGATCCTGCAATTGCTGCGGCAGCTTTGAAATCATGTCTTCCGGGCCGGGATCGGCGGCGGAGAGTTTCACCTTGGTCTTTTCGCGGTTGGCCTGGGTCAGCGTCATCTCGCCTTCCTTGACCGCACGGTGCAGCAGCAGCCAGGAGGCGAGCTGCATCAGACGGGTGGTGAGGCGCATGCTTTCGGTCGCGTAAGTCAGGCTGACCGAACGTTCCAGCGTCTTGGCCTCGGTGCGGCCATCGCCGTCGAGATAGGCGGCGGTCTCCTCGACCAGGTCCATGCCTTCCCGGAACAAAACTCCGAACGCCGCGGAGTTGGTCAAACGCTCGCTAAACAACACGAGCGGGGATTCGCTTTGCGAACGATCCGCCATAGTTAACGCCCTCACGCCACTGTTTACCGTACCGGCTTTGAAGCACCGGCTTATGATGAACAAATCATTGCGCTTGCGGGGGCGAGAGTCCAGCAGCAACCGGATTTATGGTTTCCAAGCTGGTGCGGACGCAAAAAAGAGCCGCCGTTTCCGGCGGCTTTTGAAGTTGATAACAGGGAGGCGTCAAACAGAGTGGACAGGAGCCACTCGGTGTCCAAACGAGGACGCTACCAGTCATAAACGAGAAAGCTTAATCGATCGTAAACGACGGAATTTCTTCAGGGTTCGTTTGCCATGTCGGCCATTGGCCGAGTTTTGGAACGTGTCGTCCCGGCCCTGCGCCGGGACCCATACCGCGTTGTGCTATCGATCGAAGGAAGGTGGCGGACGCCCGTGCCAAAATCCATCGGCCGCGGCGTATGGATCCCGGCGTTCGCCGGGATGACGAAACGCTACGTCTTGAAAAAACTGTTCGCCGCATCCTTCGACGCGCGCTTCTTCGTCGCGGCTTCCTGCAGCCGCGCGATCTCTGCATTCATCAGCGCGATGCGCTCGGTCAGTTCCTCGACCGACAACAGCGACAAATCCTGGCCGATCTCGTGGGTAATTTTCTTCCGCGGCTTGTCGTCGTCTTCAACGGCCATGCATTTCTCCTCGCGACTTGCGTCCCCCGAAGCGGTTGCCAGCATGGGCCGGGCTGGCTAATCAGGGGCCGCATTGAAATTCCCGTATTTCGCAAGGAAAAACCATGGAAAAGCTGCCCGCGCAAATGACCGTCGTCGGCATCAGCAAGCCCGGCGGTCCGGAAGTGCTGTTGCCGGAAACCCGCAGCCTGCCGGTGCCCGGCCCGGGTGAAATCCTGGTCAAGGTGATGGCGGCCGGCGTCAACCGCCCCGACGTCGCGCAGCGCTCCGGCGCCTATCCGCCGCCGCCCGGCGCCAGCGACCTTCCCGGCCTCGAAATCGCCGGCGAAGTCGTGGCGCTCGGCGCCGGCGCTTCCAAGCACAAGCTCGGCGACAAGGTGATGTCGCTGGTGGCCGGCGGCGGCTACGCCCAATATTGCATTGCGCAAGACGCGCAGGCGATCTCGGTGCCCTCCTCGCTGTCGATCCAGGAAGCTGGCGCGATCCCGGAAACGCTGATGACGGTCTGGCACAATGTGTTCGAGCGCGGCGCGTTGAAATCCGGCGAGACGCTGCTGATCCATGGCGGCTCGTCCGGCATCGGCACGATGGCGATCCAGCTTGCCAAGGCGTTCGGTGCCAAAGTGATCGTGACGGTCGGATCGCAGGACAAGGCCGATGCCTGCCTCAAGCTCGGCGCCGACCGCGCCATCAACTACAAGACCGAGGACTTCGTCGCCGTGGTCAAGGCGGAGACCAATAATGCCGGCGCGAACCTGATCCTCGACATGGTCGCCGGCGACTATGTCGACCGCAACTACGACGCCGCCGCGGTCGACGGACGTATCGTGCAGATCGCGACCCTCAACGGACCCAAGGTCACCGTTAACATCGCCAAGGTGATGGTGAAGCGGCTGACCCATACCGGCTCCACGCTGCGTCCCCGTACTAATGCGGATAAGGCGGCCATGGTGGCGGCGATCGAGGCCAAGGTGATGCCGCTGATCCGCGACGGCCGGGTAAAGCCCCTGATGGACAGCACATTCCCGCTGGAAAAAGCCGCCGACGCGCACCGGCGGATGG
>JAQSDT010000234.1 GCA_029946075.1 bacterium
TGCTCGGCATGGCCGCGCATATCGAGGGCAAGGCCAGCATGATCCTCGACATGTCCGGCCTCGCGCAAAAGGGCGGTGCGGTGCTCAGCCATGTCAGGTTGTCCGAACATACTGCAGATGTAACCTGTTCGCGCATCGTCACCGGCACCGCCGATCTCGTGCTGGCGGCCGATGAAGTGGTGGCCGTCTCCAAGGAAACCATCACGCTCTGCGAATCCGGCCGCACCACCGGCATCATCAACACCCACCTGATTCCGATCGCCGATTTCATCCTCAACCGCGATTTCAATTTCCAGGCGCGCAAGGTCAATCAGGTGCTGGAAACCGCGCTGCGCAAGGACTCTTCTTTCTTCGATTTCACCAAGCCGGCTGAAATGCTGCTCGGCGATTCCATCGCCACCAACATGATGATGATGGGCTTTGCCTACCAGAAGGGCCTGCTGCCGCTCTCGGCCAAGGCGATCGAGCAGGCGATCGAGGTCAACGGCGTTGCGATCAAGCTGAACATTCAGGCGTTCCAGCTCGGGCGTCTGGCCGCGCATGACCCCGCACGGCTGATCGCGATGATGAAGGACCAGGACGAGGTCGCAGCGCCCAAGACGCTGGACGCGATGACGCTGGATGAAATCAGCGCGCACCGCGAAGCCTTCCTGACCGATTACCAGAATGGCCGGCTGGCCAAACGCTATCGCAGCCTCGTCGATCAGGTGCGCGACGCGGCCACCAAGGGAGGGTTCGACGACGCGCTGCCGCGGGCGGTTGCGATCAACTACGCCAAGCTGCTCGCCTACAAGGACGAGTACGAAGTGGCGCGGCTCTATACCGACGGCCGCTTCGAAAAGCAGCTTCGCGACCAGTTCGAAGGCGACTTTAAATTCAGCTTCAACCTCGCGCCGCCGATGCTCGCGGGCAAGCCCGACGCGTTGGGCCGGCCGGGCAAGCGCGCGTTTGGTGCGTGGATGCTGCCGGTGTTTCGTAACCTGGCAAAATTCCGCTTCCTGCGCGGCACGCCGCTGGACATCTTCGGTTACAGCACCGACCGCAAGCTCGAGCGCGCGTTGATCGCAGATTACGAGAAGGACGTCGCGAACGTACTGGGCCAGCTGTCGCCGGCGAATATCGACATCGCCGTTGAAATGTTGTCGCTGCCCGATCGCATCCGCGGTTACGGTCCGGTGAAGGAGAAGGCGATGGCGGAAGCCAAAGTGCGCCACGTCCAGCTAGCCGCCGACCTCGTCAACCCGCCGCCCGCACCACGGCAACTCGCAGCCGAGTAGAGCGCATCGTCGCAAGGTGGGCAAAGACGCATCGCGCCGTGCCCACCATCGCGCGCAATCGTTCAGCTAAGGCAACGCAACCGGCGTTTCTGTTGCCGGCCGGCTCCGCAACGGATTGGGCAGCGAGAAGCTGCGAACCTCGGCAGAGCACATCGAGCAGGCATCCTCGTCCTCGCGCAGCAGGAATTCATCGAGTTCGCGTTGGCTGCAGGTCGATTCGAGCGGCTTGTACTGCAGATAGGGATCCCATTTCGGCGACAGGTCGTATTTTTCCTTTTGCAGGCCGAGATAGGCAAGCGGCGAACACTTCCAGAGTTTCCCGTCATGCAGCTGCTTGCAGTGCTTGGCGGGGCAAATCTCCCAGCTCTTCCGCGTCTGGCCGTCCTCGAACGGCAACATCTCGGCGCCGAAGCCGAGATAGCGGCGCGTCCACCTGCGATCGGAGTGCCTGGTCTCGACAACGGTGCCGTGATCGCGCTGCCAGCCTTCCAGAAGCTCGAACACCGGACGCAGGCGCTCGAGATACTCGGGATCGCGGTGATGAAGCGACAACGCGATACTGGCGTTGCCGTCGTCCGCGAGTATCGATGGCAGTGCGGGGTGGCGATGCAGGAAGAACCCGTTGGTGATGATGCGAATATGCGCCGTCGGCCAGTGCTTCCGGACCAGCACGACGAATTCGGAAAGGCGGGGGTTCATGGTCGGCTCGCCGCCGAGCAGGTTGAATTCCTTCAGCACGATGCGTTTGCTCCATGCGCGCATCCAGTCTTCCGCCTGCGCCGGATCGAGAACGCCCTTGTGCACATGATTGGAATAGTGAGAGCAGCTCTCGCAGGTTAGATTGCAGGTGTGGGCGACATGCATTTCGATGAAGCCGACAAGCCTGATCGTCGGCTCCGGCTCCGGCTCCAGCGTCGGCACCGGCTCCGGTTGAGCCGCCCGCAGGCGCCGATACATGTCGGTGAAGATGCTCATTGGCAAAGTATAGCAGACGGGGGAGGCGGCGTCCGGGCTGGTGTGCCAGCAATGCTGGCCGACTTGAGTTTACCCGCTACCAGTCTCGCCCTGCGGAATATCTCGGCGCTTGCCAACGCAGCCCCGACAGGTCAGAAAAATACAGGAAGAAGAAACGCCAGCGGAGAACGATTTGACCATCAAGGGCAAAGCCTACATTGCCGGGATCTACGAACATCCCACCCGGCACGCACCCGATAAATCCACTGCGCAGCTGCATGCCGAGGTCGCCAAGGGCGCGATCGAGGACGCCGGGCTGACCAAGGCCGATATCGACGGCTATTTCTGTGCCGGCGACGCCCCTGGCGGCGCCTGGCCGATGGTCGATTACCTCGGCCTCAAGGTCCGGCATGTCGATTCCACCGAAACCGGCGGCTGTTCCTACCTGATCCATCTCGGCCACGCCGCGGAAGCGATCGCGGCCGGCAAATGCTCGATCGCGCTGGTGACGCTCGCCGGCAAGCCACGCACCGGCCCGATGCCGGCGCGCGCTTCCGGTGCCGAGGCCGATTTCGAGGCGGCTTACGGCGCTACTACCCACAATGCCTACGGCATGTGTGCCATGCGTCATATGCACGACTACGGCACCACCAGCGAGCAACTCGCCTGGATCAAGGTCGCGGCCTCCCACCATGCCCAGTACAATCCGCACGCGATGCTGAAGGAAGTCGTCACCGTCGAGGACGTTCTGAATTCGCCGTTGATTTCCGATCCGTTGCACCGGATGGATTGCTGCGTCGTCACCGACGGCGGCGGCGCGATGATCGTCACCACGCCGGAAATCGCGAAAAGCCTGAAGAAGCCGCTGGTGCGTCTGATCGGCCATGGCGAAGCCATGAAGGGTCCGCGCGGCGGCAAGGATCTCGATCTCACTTACTCGGCCGGCGTCTGGTCAGGCCCGCGCGCCTTCGAGGAAGCGGGCATCACGCCGAAGGATATCAAGTACGCCTCGATCTACGACAGCTTCACGATCACCGTGCTGATGCAACTCGAAGACCTCGGCTTCTGCAAGAAGGGCGAGGGCGGCAAGTTCGTCGCCGACGGCAATCTGATATCGGGCGTCGGCAAGCTGCCGTTCAACACCGATGGCGGTGGCCTCTGCAGCAACCATCCGGTCAACCGCGGTGGCATGACCAAGATCCTCGAGGCCGTCCGCCAGTTGCGCGGCGAGGCCCATCCGAAGGTGCAAGTGCCGAACTGCGATCTGGCGATCGCGCACGGCACCGGTGGCCTTCTCGGCGTGCGTCATGCCGCCTCAACCTGTATTCTGGAGCGCGTGTGATGGCTGAAGCCAAGAAGTATCCGACGCCGGTGACCAATCCCGAGACCGCAGAGTTCTGGGAAGCGGCCAAGGCCGGCAAGTTCATGATCAAGCGCTGCACCGCCTGTGGCGAGCCGCACTATTTCCCGCGCTCGATCTGCCCGTTCTGCTTCTCCGACAAGACGGTGTGGGAAGAAAGCTCGGGCGAGGCGACGATCTATACCTACAGCCTGATGCGGAAATCGCCGACCGGTCCGTATGCGATCGCCTATGTCACGCTGAAGGAAGGTCCGTCGCTGCAGACCAACATCGTCGACTGCGATCTGGAAAAACTGAAGATCGGCCAGAAGGTGAAGCTGGTGTGGAAGCCGACCGACGGCGCGCCGCTGCCGTTCTTCACCGCGGCTTGACGATCTTCCCTTCTCCCCTTGTGGGAGAAGGAGGCAGCCGAGGGCTGCCGGATGAGGGGTTCTCTCCGCGGAGAGCTATTTATCTGCGGAGCCAACCCCTCACCCAACAGAGTTTGAGGCCACTGCCGGCGATGCCCTCTCCCACAAGGGGAGAGGGCGCAGCAATCGGCTCCGGTGAAAAAGAATTCGGGAGAGGACGACCGCAATGCCGATCAACTACGACCAGCTGATGGCCCTGAAAAATCTCGGCCAGAAATACGCCTACACCGACCGCGACGTGATGCTCTACGCCTACGGCATCGGCCTCGGCGCCGACCCGATGGACGAGAAGGAACTCGCCTACGTCAACGAAGGCTGCTTCACGCCGCGTCCGCTCAAGGTGGTGCCGACCTTCGCGTCGGTCGCAGCCTGGGGCGCCGGTCCCGGCGAGATGCACCTCAACCGCGTGATGGTGGTCGACGGCGAACGCGACATCACTTTCCACAAGCCGCTGCCGGCTGCTGCGAACATCACGGCCGACTCCACGGTGCTCGACGTGTTCGACAAGGGCAAGGACAAGGGCGCCGTGATCCGGCACCAGACCGTGCTCAGGGATGAGAAGGGCGAAAAGCTCGCCACGCTGGTCGCCTCGCGCTTCGCCCGCGGCGATGGCGGCTTCGGCGGACCGTCCGAAGGCCAGCCCGAACCGCACAAGGTGCCGAGCCGCGCGCCGGACCAGATCGTCGACATCACCACGCGCCCCGATCAGGCGCTGGTCTATCGCCTCTGCGGCGACCGCAATCCGCTGCATTCCGATCCCGAATTCGCCAAGAAGGCCGGCTTCCCGAAGCCGATCCTGCACGGCATGTGCACCTACGGCATCACCTGCCGCGGCGTGCTGCAGACCTATGCCGATTACGATCCAGCCGCCTTCAAGCAGCACATCGCGCGCTTCTCGTCGCCGGTGTTTCCCGGCGAGACCGTGACGATGGAATTGTGGAAGGACGGCAACGTGGTGTCCTTCGAAGCCAAGGTGAAGTCGCGGGGCGTCACCGTGATCAAGAGCGGCAAGACGGTGCTGGCGTGATGTTGTTTGCGTCGCTGTGAATTAGCGCCGTCATGCCCGGCCTTGTGCCGGGCATCCACGTCCTTCTTTCGGTGGCAGTTAAGTCGTGGATGGCCGGGACAAGCCCGGCCATGACGGCGAATGAACAAAAGACGACGGGAGAAAACACATGGGATTACTCGACGGCAAGGTTGCCATCATCACCGGCGCCGGCGGCGGGCTCGGTGA
>JAQSDT010000235.1 GCA_029946075.1 bacterium
GGGCATCGGCTTCTTCCGCCGGCAGGCCGGTCGCGCGATAGAGATTGCCGACATTCTTCAGCCGTGCCGCATCGACGCTGGCGACCGCTGCCGCCGCCCCCTCGTCGGACCGCGCCCATTGCCGGATCGCGAGTTCGACCGCCATGCCCGCGGTGTTCATGCGCTCCGAATAGAGCGCGATCAGCGCCTTCAGCCGTTCGCGCGCGGTGATGCCGTCGAGGCTGACCTGTTTCTCGATCGCGGCGATGCGCCCCTGGCTCCAGCTCGCCAGCATACCGTCCAGCAGCGCTGCACGGTCGCGGAAGCGGCGATAGAACCCGCCCTTGGTGACGCCGAGGTTCTTGGCCAGCACCTCCACCCGCACGCCCTCGACGCCGGTCCTGGCGATTTCCTCGAAACCGGCCTCGATCCAGGTCTCGGTTCGCACGTCGGTTCTGGTGTCGCTCATGGTCTCACCGGATTTTGATACGGTGCCGTATTGCTAGCCCGAAAGCGATCTGATACGCCACCGTATCAGAATCGAAAAAGCGGGAGCGAGCGATGGAAACGGAAGCGACCTGTCGCGGCACGGTCTATCCGTGGCAGTGTCTCGGCGACCTGCGAGATCACGGCGTGCACATGGACCGGCAGGCGTGCAAATCCGCGCCGTTCGCGCCCGCGATTCGCAACACCGCGATCAAGCATCTCGAGCCTGAGATGGCGTGAGCGGCATGCCGTCCTTCGAACCCAGGAATCCGCGCTTTCGTGAACTGGCGAACGAGATGTTCGCGCAATAGCACGCGATGCAGACGCTCGGCATCTCCATCGCCCGGCTGGAGCCGGGCGAGGTCGATCTGGTGATGGACTATTCGCCCGCGTTCACCCAGCAGCACGGCTTCGTCCATGCCGGGATCATCACTGCCGGCCTCGACAATGCCTGCGGCATGGCGGCGTTCTCGTTGATGCCCGAAGGCGCTGATATCCTCACCGTGGAATTCAAGACCAATCTGCTGGCGCCCGCGCGCGGCCAGCGTTTCAGCTTCCGCGCCCATGTCGTCAAGCCGGGCCGGACGCTGACGATCTGCGAGGCCCGCGCCTATGCCGGGCAGGACGGCGCAGAAAGCCTGGTCGCGACCATGACCGGCACGCTGATGGCACTGCCGCAGCGTTAGGCCCCGTCCGCGGGGACGGGGCGGCCGGTACGGCAGTTTCAACCGCTGATTCCGTGCTTGCAGTGCAGGCCTGTGCTACGGCCATGGCAGTCCACAGAAAATCCTTCTATGGTCGCGCCGTGCACATGAGTCTCTCAACTTGATTATCTCGACCGCGCAAAGCGTGCTGGGACTGGCGTCGGGGATGCTGGTCGGGTTCTCGCTCGGCCTCGTCGGCGGCGGCGGCTCGATCCTCGCCGTACCCCTGATGGTCTATGTGGTCGGCGTGCCCGAGCCGCACGTTGCGATCGGTACCAGCGCCATTGCGGTGGCCGCGAACGCGGCCGTCAATCTCTCCAACCATGCGCGCGGTGGCACCGTGATCTGGTCCTGCGCGCTGATGTTCGCGGCATCCGGCATGGCCGGCGCCTTCGGCGGCTCGCTGCTCGGCAAGATGGTCGACGGCCAGAAACTGCTGGCGCTGTTCGCGCTGGTCATGATCGTGATCGCACTGTTGATGCTGAAGACGCGCGCGCGGGTCGGATTGCCCGACGTCAAGGTCTCGATGTCCAACTCACCGGCCATCGTCGGCCTCGGCCTCGCGACCGGGACGCTGTCGGGATTCTTCGGCATCGGCGGCGGCTTCCTGATCGTGCCGGCCCTGATGCTGGCGACGGGGATGCCGATCATGAATGCGGTCAGTTCCTCGCTGGTCGCGGTCACCGCCTTCGGCATGACCACGGCGGCAAGCTATGCCTGGTCCGGGCTGGTGTCGTGGGCGCTGGCGGGGCTGTTCGTCGCCGGCGGTATTCTCGGTGGCCTCGCCGGCACGCGGGCCGCGCGGCACCTCGCCGAGCGCCGCGGCGCGCTCAATATTGTGTTCGCCGTGGTCATTATAGCGGTGGCGCTCTATATGCTGGCGCGTAACATATCGCTGTTCCCGGCGTAGACAGGGAACAGAGGCCTTCGCGAGACCCATATGAACCGATCCAACAATTCCGCCGGGACCAACCCGGGACCCACGCGGCGCACCGCGCTCGGCCTGATCGGCGGCGCCGCGCTGCTCGGCACGGCCTCGCGAACCGCGCTGGCGCAAGGCCGCGACGACGTGCTGACCGAAGCGCTGGTGCTGCGCGATCCGGATATCCCCTCGACCGGCAACAAGGACGGCGACGTCAACATCGTCGAATGGTTCGACTACAATTGCCCGTATTGCCGCAAGATCGCGCCCGAGATCCAGCAGGTGGTGCAGGACGACGGCAAGGTCCGCCTGGTGCTGAAGGACTGGCCGATCCTCGGCGAGGTCTCGAAGTTTGCCGCGCGCATGGTGCTCGCTGCCAAATATCAGGACAAGTACATGCCGGCGCACGAGGCGCTGATCGGGGTCAGTTCCAAATTGACCGAGCCGCGTGTTCGCGAACTGGTTGCGGGCGCCGGCGTCGACATGGACCGCCTCAACCGCGATCTCACGGCCAAAGCCGCGGATATCGACGCCATTCTCGGCCGCACCCACCAGCAGGCGCTGGCGTTCGGCTTCAAGGGAACGCCGTCCTTCATCGTCGGCAAATTCCGCGTGCCCGGCATCCTCACCATGGCGGAATTCGAAATGGTGATTGCCGACGCGCGAAAGGCGAAGAAGGCCAACTAGCGGGAACGGCAAGTTCTTTTGCACGACCTGTCATGCGTTGGTGCACTCTTGGGAGTGCTGTTCACCGGCCCTTTGCACCGGCCTTGCGTGCGTTGACTTCGGGCGCTTCAGACCATCGCAGTTCGAAGCGGCTTGAAGATCGCGCCAGCAGTTTCGCTGAGAAGGTGTCGCGCCCTTCACACACCATCATTTCGTTGTTTTCCGCGCCGATGATTCGACGGGAGAAGCCGCGCGCGAGAGGCTCGGCTTCATAGTAGTAGAGGCCCAGGAGGCCAACGGGTTGGCTGGCGTCGCTTCGAAAAGACAACAGCCTGAGAACGGGCGTTTCATCGCAAAGCTTTACGCTGACCTTGAGGTTGGGCAGTGCCGTGCCCAACCCCTGCAACCCGAATATCGACGCGTTGATGCTGGAGCGAGTACCTTCGTCAGCTTCGAATTGCGGGTTCTTTATCAGCGCCCGAATCGTACATTTGAAATCCGCGATCCTGGAAGCTTCAGTGAGGCTCGATCGAAGATACGGCATCAACGTTTCGGCTGTGTAGAGCCAAAGATCAATTTGCGTGCTCGTTCCGAAGAGTTTTTTCCGCTGAATGAATTGATAAACTGAACTTGGATCGGCTGGGATCGTTTCAATTCCTTCCAGTCTGCGGCCGTCATCGCCAAGCCCCAAATCTCCCTGCTGACTCCTTCGGTAGAACGCGGCGCTCATTTCTTCACGAAAGTGCTGAAGGCTTGGATTGCTTCCAAACAGCACGCGGAGGATCGTCGGTAACCAGCCTGGCCCGGGACCTTCGCCGTTTTCCCACAAGTTCAGCGAGCGTACGGAAACGCCGACATCCGCCGCGAAATCCTTCTTTGACCATTTAGCTGTGCGGTCCGGACGGGTACCGCGCGCCAGATGAAACGTCAGCAGTCCCTCGAAGGTCGGTTGATCCGGGACAGCTTTCTGATCGGAAGATGAATCGGAAGGTACTTTGCTTCCGGTCCTTCGCGTCATCTGTCTTCTTCTCTTCTCGAAAAATTTGCTCTGGTCTGATCGTGGGCGGTGATGCTCACCAGCCCACTAACTCGAAAGGAATGACTACCATGACCAAGAAAATCGTCCACGTCGAGTCGCGTCGCAATTCGAACTACGACCATCCGCTCAACTTCCTGTCGGAGAAGTATGAGGCCGAGGCGGTCGATGACAGCGGAAGCCGCGCGACAGGCTACGGGTCCACGCGCTCGGGCGCCATCGCGAATGCGGTGAGCAAGGTCAAGAGCTAACTACGATACTTGCAACGGGAGTGGGGAGGAGGCCCTTCGGGGCCGCCTCCTTTTTTGTGCTGCGGTGCAGTGACGCGAAGTCTCATTCTCGACCAGAACCGGGAAGATTCTGGCGGTCACAAGAAAAGCGCCCCGTCGTGAAACGGAGCGCTTGAACTAGCGGGGACGAGTGCCCGCGAATTACTTCGACGAGACCTTCACCCAATCCTCATGGGCGCGCGTCTTCAGCGCCTTCCAGTCGGCTGCGGCCACGTCCCAGTTGACGATGGTGCGATTGGCCGGCGCGCCGCCGTTGGCCACGCTCGACGTCTGCATGGAATCGTAGACATAGACGCCTCCGACCAGCATCAGCGCGCCCAGGATCATTCCAAATAACGTCCGCATGACAAATCCCTCCGTTGCGCCTGACAACGTGGTGCGAGCAGAATGGTTCCGGATCGTGTTAAACCGAAAAGGCTACCCACCCAGCCACGCCAGTATCTCGGCGTTCATCTCGCGCGGATAGGTGTGGCTGAGATTGTCGAGTTCGCGATAGGTCACGTCAGCACCGGCCGCTGACAGCGCCTGGCTGGTCTGCCGCGCTACCTGCACCGGAAACATCCAGTCGAGCTTGCCGTGCACGATATGAACCGGCAATCCGCGCAGCCTGTCCGCGTCGGCCATTTCCGCCATCAGCGGATGGAAGGTCGCGGCGACCGGCGCCAGATGGGTGAACGGCGAAGCACTCTCGAAGCCCGTGACGTAACAGAACGTGCCGCCGTCGCTCATGCCGGTCAGCAGCATCTTCCCGGGATCGACGTTCCAGCGCGACCGCACCGATTCGAGAATCCGCATCAGGTTCGGCGTGTCGGTGTCGTCGCCCATCAGCGCCCAGGTGGGGCCGATGGCGGTGGGTGCGACGAGGATCGCGCCGCGGCTGCGGGCGTCGCGCAGCCAGCTCCAGAGGAAGCCGCGGCCATTGCCGCTGCCGCCATGCAGCGCCATCACCAGCGGCCAGGCACGATCCGGCGTGTAATATTCCGGCACGTAGAGCGAGAAGCCGCCGCGGCTGCCGGGCTCGTTGTGGTCGTGAATGATTCCGGTGTCGGCATTGGCCGGCGCTGCCAGCCGCGCCGCCAGCTCGGCATCCTCGCGCAAGGATGGATCGGTGAAGAATTCGCTTACCGGCGGCAGTTTCG
>JAQSDT010000236.1:0-3606 GCA_029946075.1 bacterium
GCGCGGCAATGCCCATTTCCGCGGCCCGCAACGAAACGCCATGTGTTAGATTGCCCCCATGACCATCGACGTGATCGACCTTCGCGATTTCTATTCGCAGCGCCTCGGCATCGTGGCGCGGCAATTGATCAATCGCGGCATCCGGGCGCGCTGGCCCGATGCGACCGGTCAGCGCGTGCTCGGGCTCGGCTACCCGACGCCCTATCTCGGCCTGTTCCGCGAGGACTCCGAGCGCTGCATCGCCTTCATGCCGGCGGCGCAGGGCGTGCTGAAATGGCCGACGGCGCGCCCCGCGCTGGCGACGCTGATCGACGAGTTCTCGATGCCGTTGCCGGATGCGGCGGTCGACCGCGTCCTGATGGTTCATTCGCTGGAAATGTCCGACGATCCCGAGCGCCTGCTGCGCGAGGTCTGGCGGGTGCTGGCGCCGTCCGGCCGCCTGATCATCGTCATCCCGAACCGCCGCGGCGTCTGGACGCGCTCCGACAACACGCCGTTCGGTCATGGCCGGCCGTATTCGCGCGCGCAGATCACGCAATTGCTGCGGCATACCTGGTTCACGCCGGCCTCGTGGGGTGAAGCGCTGTTCCTGCCGCCCGTCGGCAAAGGCTGGTTCCTGCGTTCGGCCTTGGCGTGGGAGCGCGTCGGTGCCGCACTGTCGCTGCCGTTTGCCGGCGTGCATATCGTGGAGGCGACCAAGCAGGTCTATCGCGCGATCCCCGCGCACCGCGAACGCACGCGGCTGATTCCGTCGCTGCAGCCGGTGCTGGTGCCGTCATCGACGGCGACGCGTGACGGGGCATAATGTTGCCGTCGTCCCGGCGAACGCCGGGACCCATAGCCACCATCGGTATTTGGTTTAAAGATCATCGACCCGCGCGCCTTGAATGACGGCCGCGGCGTATGGGTCCCCGCCTTCGCGGGGACGACCAACTACCGAGTGCCTTAACTACTCATTCCCCGGATTGAAATCTTCGCTCGGAACCGGTGCGGCCGCGCCTTCGGGGCGCGGGCCGTGCGGGCGGCGACGCCGGCGCGGGAAGCGCTCACCGCCGCCATTGCCTTCGAATCCGGCCGGGCCGTTCACCTGCGGCTGCGGTCCGGTGATGAAAGACGGCAGGCGATCGACGCCGCCGGCATCCGCGATGACGGGCTGCGGCTGCGGCTGGGGTTGCGGCTGGTACTGCGGCTGCGGGCGATGCTCGCGCTCGCGATGATGTTCGCGCGGCTGCTGCTGATGGTCGCGCTGATAGGGCTGATTGTCGCCGCGCTGCTCGCGCGGATTGTTGTTGTCGCGAACGAAGGGCTGTTGCTGCTGCGGCACGAAGCCGGGTTCCTGGCCGAAATGCGAGAAGTTCTCAGCCTCGTCTTCGCCTTCTTCCGTCGGCGCCATCTCGTTGTCGGTGCGCGGCTGCGGCTGGTTCTGCCGGAACTGCTCCTGGGCGGCGGCGATCAGGCGGAAATAATGTTCGGCGTGCTGATAGTAATTTTCCGCAGCGACGGGATCGCCGGACGAACGCGCATCGCGTGCCAGCTGGACGTATTTTTCCGCAACGTGTGAGGCCGTACCGCGGATCTTGATGTCGGGTCCGTTCGATTCGAACACCCGGGTCATCGGGTTCTGGCCGCGCCGGTTATTATTGTTGTTGTTATTGTTGTTGTTGTTGTTGTTCCGGTTACGCATCCGCTTGTTGTTCTGACCGTTTCGCATGTCTCGCCTTTATTCCAGCCCTGAAGTTATGCAGTTGCAGAGGTAACTTTTCGCCCGATCGGGCGCGCGGACGCGCCGAATCAGGTGCCGTTCACGTTCATGTCGTCGATTTTGCCAACCATCGCGTTCAACAAAGACGCGTTCCCCAACCGGCCGTGTTCAACGCGTGCCGGACCAAATCATTCAGCCTGCCGAAACCAGCCCGATCGTCTTGCGTGACTGTTGTTGCGTAGTCTTCAAGCGCAATATCAGGGCTTTCGGTCGCTTTGGGGTCGAGAGCAGCACAGCTCCAGCTATTGCGCTCTATTCGACCTGCGTTTGGAACCTTTCACTCGGTGGGCTCTCGTTTCGAGAACTCTAGCCATCACCCGTGACATCTTACGGGGCCAGTAACCCTGGACCGATGTTGTGGCCGGAACGTAGTCGCTCCCGGGCAATATTCCAAGCGGTTTTTTTGCGTTCCGATAGGACTTTATCCGGCCATTTTGTGGCCGGCGACCGCCCTCGGAATGCCCCCCAGATCGGCTTTCGGCGGCCCCGGGGACGCCAGTCCGGCTGTTGTCATCAGGGCCTGAATTGGCCCGCTTTGGCCCTGTCCGGCCTCCACAATGAGGATACCGCCCGGCGCCAGCAGGCTGGCGGCCTGGGGAATCAGGGCGCGGTAGGCGTCGAGCCCGTCGGCGCCGCCGTCGAGCGCGGCCAGCGGATCGTGATCCCGCACTTCGGTGGCGAGGCCGGCGATATCGGCGGAGGGAATGTAGGGCGGGTTCGAGACGATCAGATCGAATCGGCCGGAGAGCCCGCTCGCGTAATCGCAGTTGACGAAGATGGCACGGCCGGACAGTCCGACCCGCGCGGCGTTGTATGCCGCGGTTTCCAGCGCGCTCTCCGAAATATCGGTGCCGGTTCCCTGCGCGCCCGGCAGCTCGGACAGCAGCGCGAGAAGAATAGCGCCCGTTCCGGTACCGAGATCGGCGATCCGCATCGGACGACCGAGGTCGGTTCGGGCGCGCAGCAATTCCAGCGCCAGTTCGACCACGGTTTCGGTATCGGGCCGCGGCACCAGCGTCGCCGGCGAGAGCTGCAGCGGCAGGCCCCAGAATTCCTTGTGACCGAGGATGCGGGCGACCGGCTCGCCGGCGAGGCGGCGGCGCGCGAGATCCTCGAGGCGCGCCGATTCGCCCGACGTGAGTTCGCGCCGCGACGCCGAAATGATGCCGGTCAGATCGAGGCCGAGCGCATGGCCGACCAGAAGCCGCGCGTCGAGTTCGGCGGAATCGAGGCCCGCGGCGTTCAAACGCGCCGTCAGCGCCCGTCGTGCGGCATCGATAGATCGACCAGTCATACGTCGTCCCCGCGAAGGCGGGGACCGATACGCCGCAGCCCCTCAATATGGACGGTAGAAGTCGATACTTCGCGCAACAACGAGCGCCTGTGGTTATGGGTCCCGGCTCGCGCTTCGCTTGGCCGGGACGACGACATGCTCACGCCGCCGCGCCCTGGGCGGCGAGCTGTGCGGCCTGGTGCTCGGTGGTCAGCGCGTCCGTCAGTTCGCCGAGCGCTTCGCCCGCGATCACCTGCGGCAATTTGTAGAGCGTCAGATTGATGCGATGGTCGGTGACGCGGCCCTGCGGGAAATTATAGGTGCGGATGCGCTCGCTGCGATCGCCGGAGCCGACCTTCTCCTTGCGGTCGGCAGCGCGGGTCGCATTGATGCGCTGCTGTTCGGCGTCGTAGATGCGCGAGCGCAGGATGTTCATCGCGGAAGCGCGATTTTTGTGCTGCGAGCGGCTGTCCTGCATCATCACCACGATGCCGGTCGGCAGATGCGTGATGCGGATCGCCGATTCGGTCTTGTTGACGTGCTGGCCGCCGGCGCCCTGCGCGCGCATGGT
>JAQSDT010000236.1:3706-5212 GCA_029946075.1 bacterium
TCGCCGATTCGGTCTTGTTGACGTGCTGGCCGCCGGCGCCCTGCGCGCGCATGGTCTCGATCCGCAGGTCGTCGTTCTTGATCTCGACGTCGACATCCTCGACCTCGGGCAGCACCGCGACGGTGGCCGCCGAAGTGTGGATGCGGCCCTGCGTCTCGGTATCCGGCACGCGCTGGACGCGGTGCACGCCGGATTCGAATTTCAGCTTGGCGAAAGCGCCGCGGCCCTGCACCTCGGCGATGATTTCCTTGAAGCCGCCGACGGTGCCTTCACTGGCCGAGATCACCTCGACCTTCCAGCCCTGCAGCGCGGCGAAGCGCTCGTACATCCGGAACAGGTCGCCGGCGAACAGCGAGGCTTCGTCGCCGCCGGTGCCGGCGCGGATTTCCAGCACCACGTTGCGGTCGTCCATGGCGTCCTTGGGCAGCAGCGCCACGCGGATCTTCTGTTCGAGATCGGCGACGCGCGCCTGCAGCGTTTCCAGCTCGGCTTCCGCCATGCTGCGCATTTCGGGGTCGCCGGCCGAATCCGCCAGCAGGCTTTCGGTGCCGGCGATCTCGGCGCGCGCGCTGCGATAGGTCTTCACCGCGTCGATCAGCGGATTGAGCTCGGCGAGCTCACGGGTGATCTGCACGTATTTCTCGGAGCTCAACTGGCCCAGCAGCTCGGCTTCGAGCGAGGCGTGGTGGGCAAGGAGAATGTCGAGCTTGGTTTCGGGTAGCATGGCGTGGTTCTCGGGCAGCGAAAGCGGGGAAGGGTGCGTTGTCGGGGCCGGGCCTCGCTACAACGACAGTCCCTCGGCTTCCGCAAATTCCGTCAGCTTCTGCCGGATCGAGACGCTGCCGGATGGCGCGTCGATCAGCGGCATCATGATGGCCTCGGCCTTTTTCGCGTCGAGATCGAGGATCATCGCCTTGACCGGGCCGTGCGCGGTGGCGGACAGCGACAGCGAGCGATAGCCAAGCGCGATCAGCGCCAGCGCGCCGAGCGGTTTTGACGCCATCTCGCCGCACAGCGATGCGGCCTTCTTCGCCGCATTGGCCTTGCGGACGATGTCGCGCAGCGCGCGCAGGATCGGCGCCGACATGGTGTCGAAGCGTTCGGAAACCTTGGCGTTGCCGCGATCGACCGCGAACATGAACTGGAACAGATCGTTCGAGCCGACCGAGACGAAATCGACGCGCTTGAGCAGCTCGTCGAGCTGGTAGAGCAGCGCCGGCACCTCGATCATGGTGCCGACGTCGATGCGCTCCGGCAGCGCGTGGCCGTGCTGGCGTAAATATGTCAGCTCGCGTTCGACGATCGCCTTGGCCTGATCGAATTCGGCGACGTCGGAAATCATCGGGAACATGATCTTGAGCGCGCGGCCGCCGCCGGCGCGCAGCAGCGCGCGGATCTGGCCGCGCAGCAGGCCGGGCCGGTCGAGCCCGAGCCGGATCGCGCGCCAGCCGAGCGCGGGGTTCTCCTCGATTACCGCCTCCATATAAGGCAGCGCCTTGTCGCCGC
>JAQSDT010000237.1 GCA_029946075.1 bacterium
CCGTTCATCCTGCCGCCGGATTCGCCGAACCTGCGGATGCTGCAGGCGGTCGGCAACGACACACAGAAGCGAAAATACCTGCAGCCCTATATCGAGGGCCGCATGGTGTCGGCGATTGCGATTTCGGAACCTGGCGCCGGGGGCGATCCGGCCGGCATGAAGACCAAGGCGGTCCTGGATGGCGATCACTGGGTGCTGAACGGTCGCAAGATCTGGATCACCAATGCGCGGCGTGCTGATTTCATCATCGTCATGGCCCGCGTCGGCAACGACGCAAGGCAGGGCGGTATCACCTCATTCATCGTCGAGAAGGGGACGCCGGGCTTCATCATCGAACGCGAAATTCCGATGCTGAGTGGCGAGTCCACCTATGAGATCGTCTTCGAGGATTGTCGTCTTCCCAAGGAAGCCGTGCTGGGCGAGGTCGGCAAGGGATACGCGCCGATGCAGCTCCGGCTGCGGACCCGCCGGCTGGAAATGGGGTCGACCTGCATCGGTATCGCCCGGCGCGCGCTCGACATGCTCTGCGAGCATGCCAAGCAGCGCGAAACCTTCGGCGTCAAGCTCGCCGAGCGCCAGGCGATCCAGTGGTGGATCGCCGATATCTCGACGCGAATCCATGCCTGCCGGCTGATGGTACGCGACGCCGCCGACAAGGCCGATCGCGGCGAGGACATCAAGCGCGAGACCTCGATGATCAAGGTGTTCGCCACCGAGATGGCCTATGAGGCTTGCGACCATGCCATGCAGACGCTGGGGGCGCTCGGCATGACGTTGGAAGTTCCCCTCAACGCGCTCTCGCAGAAGGCGCGGGTGATGCGGATGTATGAGGGACCGAGTGAGGTCCATCGCCAGGCCATCGCGCGCCGTGTGCTGGGCTTGCGCGGTTAGAGCATTTTTCAGCGAAGTGGAAACCGGTTCGCGTCAAGAAAACGTGTCAAACAAAAACCTGGAGCCTTGTTCCGATTCCATCGGAACCGGGCCCCGGTCTTTCCGGTCGTCGCCGCAATTGTTCCCGGTGGCAAGCGTCCTTAGGCCGCCCGGACTTCCGACAGGAACCGATTTACCTGGCCGGCGAGATCCTTGGACTGCGACGACAGTTGCTCGGCTGCGCCCAGCACCTGGCTCGCGGCGGAACCGGTGTCGTCGGCGGCCTTCTGGACGCCGGCGATGTTGGAATTGACCTCCTGGGTGCCGCGGGCCGCTTCCTGCACGCTGCGGGAGATTTCCTTGGTGGCTGAGCCCTGTTCCTCGATCGCCGCGGCAATCGCCGTCCCGATCTGGTCGATCTCGGCGATGACGTTGGCGACATTCTGAATCGCGTTCACCGTTTCGTCGCTCGCCGCCTGGATCGCCGCGATCTGTTCGGAGATCTCGGTCGTCGCCTTGGCGGTCTGACCCGCCAGCGATTTCACTTCCGAGGCGACCACGGCAAAGCCGCGGCCGGCATCGCCGGCGCGGGCGGCTTCGATGGTGGCGTTCAGCGCCAGCAAATTGGTCTGGGCTGCGATGCTCTGGATCAGCGTCACGACGTCACCGATCTTCTGCGCGCCTTCGGCGAGCGAGCGGGCGGTCTCGCCGGTGCGACGGGCATTCTCGACCGCGCGCGCGGCGATCTCGGTCGATTGCGCTACCTGGCGGCCGATCTCGGAGATCGACGACGTCAGTTCCTCCGTGGCGCTCGCAACCGTCTGCACGTTGCCGGATGTCTGTTCGGAGGCCGCCGCCACGACAGCCGCCTGGCGGTTGGTGGCGGATGCGGTCGACGACATCGATTGTGCGGTGTCTTCCATCACGGCGGAGGCGGATGAGAGCCCGCCGACGAGCTCGGTGACCTTGGCCTCGAAGGCGCGGGTGAGATCGTCGAGTACATGCGCGCGGCGCATCTTGATATCGTTCTCGGCGGCCTTCTCGGCGGCGAGTTGCTCGGCCGCGATCATGTTGTCCTTGAACACGCCGACGGCAGCGGCCATCGCGCCGATCTCGTCGCTGCGTCCGGTGCCTGCGATCTCGCCGGTCATGTCGCCGCTTGCGAGCCGTGACATGTTGGCGGTGAGATCGACGATCGGGTTGCAGACGCTGCGGCGGACCATGGTGATCAGTGCGGCGCTCGCGATCGCAACCGCGATCAGGCCGGCAAGGGCGATCAGGAAGCTGAGACGCGCGGCGGAATAGCCGGCGCCGAGGATGGATTCGGCATTGTCGTAGAAGGCGTTGCGGACATCGACGACGGCGCCGAGGCCGCGCTGAGATTCCACGAAATAGGCATCGACGTCCTGCTCGTACTTGCCCGAGACGGCGCCGTCCTTGACCATCTTCAGCGCCTTGCCGAAGCGTCCGACATAGGCCTCGTTCATCTTGTCCAGTGCCGCGGCGACGTTAGCCGGTGTTGCAGGGTTACCGCGCAGATCCTGCAGCGACATCAAGATCTGGTCGGCGCGGCCCTGCGAGCGCGCATATTCCATCTTCTCGGCCTCGGTGGCGACGCGGCCGGCGCCGACGAGGTTCTTGTGAACGCTGGCGTTGTAGCCGCCGACGTCGCGGAGCGTCCAGGCGATGTTGGCGTAAACCGCCTGCCGGTAGGCGTCGCCATCGAGCTGCGCCATGCGGCGGACCTGTTCGTCGAGCAGTTTTGTCACCGCATTGTTGAACACGGCGTTGTCGGCGACGATCTTCTTCGCAGCGTCCTTGCGCGCTTCGGCAGGACCCGCGATCGCCTTGTCCATCGCTTCGCGCAGGCCCTTGAATTTCGTGTTCAGGTCCTCGATCGCAGGCGCAACGGCGGCGGCATCGTCGAGCGCGCCGAGGCTTTTGGCGATCGCGTTCATCTTGTCGCGCGCGCCGTCGGTTTGCTTGCGGTATTTGTCGTTGAGCTCGGCCACCATCTTCGGATCGACCGCAGGCGGGCCGAACAGGATGTTGGTGGCAAAGCCACGCTCGGGATTCATATAGCGCGGGATTTCACCGACCGCGCGGACCACCTCCAGCCGGCTTTGCGCCGCCGAGACCTTGTCCATGGTCTGGTATTTCGTGACCGCGACATAGACCGCGAGCCCGCCGCCAACGGCGGATAGCGAAACGATGGCAGCGGTGAGGAGGGTGCCGATTTTCATGGATGGGGGCCATTTACGCTGGTACGGGAGTGCGGAGGCCCATCATAGGTGGTGCGAATTAAGCTCGGGTTTACGGATGAGGGCCGGGCGAGGTCCACAGGCCTCCGTATCGAAGGAGGCGGCCTAGCGCCTTCGCCGCGCAATCGCGCCGGCCACGATCTGCATGGTGACGCCGATCGTCCATCCCGCCATGATCATCGCAATCCAGGTCACGTGCGGATCGTGGCGCAGCACGATCACGCCCACCGACGCGAACGCCGAGAATCCTGCGAGAAAGGTGCCGACGGCGCTGAGCAGTTCCGGCGTGTCGATCTTGCCGACCCAGCCTTCGCCGCAGGAGATATCGTTAAAGGGAGCCGGCGGCGTATCGATGCCGAGATAGAAGCCGACGGCACCGCCCAGCATCATCAGCAGCAGAAAAGCCTGGTTGGTGAGGGCGGCGTGGCTTGAGCCTACGAGGGCGGCCACGAACAGGCCGCTCGCTGCGCCTGCCGTGGCAAGGCCAAGGCGTTCAAGGATATGGGCGCATGTTCTAACGCGGGTTCGCATGGTGATACCCCGCTGACTTGATGCGCGAGGTTAGGCCGATTTCGGGCTATGGGAAAGCAACCTGACGGTGCAGACGTGCTACGACGTGATTCAGACCGGAGACAGAATATGTCCATTTTCGACACACCCTTCGATCCCGCGCGCGAGGCGGCGCTGGTGACCGGCGCCGGGAACGGGATCGGCCGGGCGATTGCGCAGGCGCTGGTTGGCGAGGGCGTGCGGACGGTGTTTGCCGATGTGAATCGCGAGACGGTGACGGCGGCGATCGCGGCGTCGTCGCGGCCGGAACTGGCGACCGCGTGGGTCGGCGATCTGGCCGATGTCGCCGCGCGCGAAACGCTGCTGGCGGCGAGCGCAGCCGCGGTCGGGCGGGTG
This sequence comes from bacterium, assembly GCA_029946075.1. Taxonomy (GTDB): domain Bacteria; phylum Pseudomonadota; class Alphaproteobacteria; order Rhizobiales; family Xanthobacteraceae; genus Bradyrhizobium. Next base: position 4,038 of record JAQSDT010000237.1, read on the forward strand.
ACGCATTTCGTGCACAGCGCCTCGCCGCCGCGGCGCGAGGCCGATCACGCGATGGCGGTGAGCGTTGATACCTGGGCGCAGATGCACGCGGTCAATCTGGGCGCCGGCTTTCATCTGTCGCGCGATCTGGCGCGCAGGCTGATCGCGGACAAGCAGCCCGGCTCATTCCTGCTGCTGACCTCGCTGCACGCGGGCACGCCGCGCAATCTGCCGCATTACGCGACGGCGAAGGCGGGGCTCGCCATGCTGGTCAAGGAACTCGCCAAGACGCTCGGCCGCTACGGCGTCCGCGTCAATGCGCTGGTGCCGGGCGCGATTGCGGCCGGCGGTTTCGTTGCCGATCCCTCGCTGGCAAAACACATTCCGCTCGGGCGGCTCGGCCAGGCTACGGATCTGGCGCCACTGGCGCTGGCGGTGCTGTCGCACCGGATCTCCGGTTATGTGACGGGCTCGGCGATCGTGATCGACGGCGGGCTGTCGCTGACGAACTGGTTCGATCCGCCGGACATGGATTTGTAGGGACGGTTACCGCAGCGGCATCGGCGGGCGCACCAGGGGGGCGCCATCGTCGGCCAAAGCTTGCGGCGGGGCGGATTGCAGCTGCACGGGCGGCGGCACGTAGGCGGCCTGGGCGGGTGCGACCGGCTTCGGCTTGCGCACCGGCGGCGCTGCGGCGGCGACCGGGCGTGGCAGTGCGGCAGAGGCGGCCATCGGCGATCCCGCAGGGGCCGCGTTCGCGACCCGCGGGGCGGCGGGTTTGGCTTCGACGGCTTTGGCTTCCTGCGATTTGGCGAGGTCGCGCGTCAGCTGGGCCTGGCTGGCCTTGAGCTGGGCGATGGTGGCCTTCAATTCCTCGACCTGCTGGCCCATTGCGGCGAGATCGTTCGCCATCGACTGCAATTGCGTGGCTTCCGGCGCGGGCGCGGCGGCGGTCGCTTGCTCGACCGGAGCCGGAACGGCGGCTTGCGCTTCAGTCTGGCCCTCGACCGGCGCGGCCGGCTGTTCGGCGGCAGCGGATTTTTCGGAAGGCATCAGCGCGGCCATGACGAAGGCGGGCGTCCAGTTCGCCGCCATGGCCTTCATATTGTCCGTGGCGTGGTCGCCATAATGCTGCCAGCCGGCGGCGCCCAAGGCGCCCATCAGGCCGAGCAGGGCCATCACCACCCGCCCGG
>JAQSDT010000238.1 GCA_029946075.1 bacterium
AAACATGATGCCCTTGCGCAGGCGAACCTCGACGCGCAGCGGATCTTTTTTCCACTCCCAGCTCTCCGCCAACTCACCGCGGATGGCATCGGAGGGCAGATAGGCGTCGGCATAGAACGGATGCTTGCCGCCGTTTTTCTTCGACTTTGAGAGGTCGGCGGCGAACAACTGCTCGAGGTAGTTGCCAGTGTCGTGGTTGAGCTTCCAGTTCCAGTCGGCCGGGTCGAACGACAATGCCGATAGCGTCACGTAGACCGTGCCGATCTCGAGCGTTCCGCCATATTGCGGCTTGGCTTCGGTTTGCGCGGATGCCGGCATCGCCTGCGACAAGACGATCGCGGCGGCCCCTGCGGCCAGGCGCCATGCGGTGCGAATAACACTCATGCTTCCCTCCCTGGATTCTTCTTCTGCGACTTATCTCGATCCGCGCATGCGTGGATCGAGCAGATCCCGCAACGCATCTCCGAACACGTTAGTGGCGTAGACGACGACGGTCAGGCAAAGACCCGGCGCGAGCGCCAGCCAGGGTCCCTGAAACATGAAGGTGCGGCCCGAGCCCGACAGCATGCCGCCCCAGGTCGGTGTCGGCGGCGGTACGCCGAGGCCGAGGAACGACAGGCTGGATTCGGCGAGGATCACGGTGCCGACGCGGGTCGTGAACAGCACGATGATCGGCGGCATGATGTTGGGCAGGATGTGCCGCCACAGGATGCGGCCGGTCGAGGCGCCGATCGACTGCGCGGCGTGGACATACATGTTCTCGCGTACCGAGACGACGGCGGAGCGGATGATGCGCGAGCCGGCAATGCCGAGCAGCAGGCCGAGCGTGCCGATGATCTGCGGCAGGCCGGGACCGAGGACGGAAACCACGACCAGCAGGATAATGAGATCGGGGAAGCTCATCCAGGCATCGACAAAGCGTTGCGCGACGAGATCGATCTTGCCGCCGAGATAGCCGGTGAGAATGCCGATCACGATCGAGACGATCGTCGCCAGCGACGCGGCGGTGAAAGCGATGATGACGGAAATCTGGGCGCCGTACAGGCATCGCGAAAGCATGTCGCGGCCGAGATTGTCGGTTCCGAACGGATAGGCCCATGACGGCGCCGTGAGGCGGTTGCGCGGGCTGATCTGGTTCATGCCGTAGGGCGCCAAAACGTCGGCGAAGACCCCGCACAGCAGGAACAGGATGAAGATCACGCCGCCGGCGGCGCCCAGCGGCTTCTCGCGGAACAGGCGAATCACAAAGCGGAGGATTCCGTTACGTTCGGTCTTGCCGCCGGTCGCCGGGATGTCGATCGCCAGCGTCATCAGCGGTATCTCACTTTGGGATCGAGCAGGCCGTAACTCAGATCGACGGCGAGATTGATCAGCATCACGCAAAGCCCGATTACGAGGCTGACGCCGGTGATGATGGGATAGTCGCGCTGGCTGATGGCATCGAGCAGCAGCAGGCCCATGCCGGGGATGACGAAAATCTGCTCGACGATGACGGCGCCCCCGATCAGGATCGGCGCCTGCAGGCCGATCAGCGTCACGACGGGGATCAGCGCATTGCGCAGGGCGTGCCGGACCACGACCAGCCGTTCCGACAGGCCCTTGGCCCAGGCGGTGCGGATGTAGTCCTGACGCAGAACTTCCAGCATCATGGTGCGGGTCAGGCGCATGGTGATCGCCGACAGCGCGGTGCCCAGAATGATCGCCGGCAGGATCATCTGTTTCAGGTTTTGCAGAGGGTCCTCGGTGAACGCCACGAATTTCACCTGTGGCGACCAGCCCCACCAGATCGACGGGAACACCATCACCATGGTGCCCATCCAGAAACTCGGCACCGCCAGCATCAGGATCGAGAACGAACGGGTGAGATAATCGCCGGCGGTGTCCTGCCGAATCGCGGAATAGATGCCGATCGGCAGCGCAATGAGCAGCGCGATGATCAGCGCCATGAAACCGAGCTGGAACGTGACCGGCAGCCGCGCGGCGAGGAGTTCGCGCACCGGCGTGTTCTGCCAGAGCGAGCGACCGAAATCGCCGTGAAAAAGGATGCCGCCGATCCAGTGGAAATATTGCAGCCACATCGGCCGATCGAGACCAAGCGTCGCAAGGAGTTGGTCGCGTGAGAGCTTGTCGGCGCCGACGTCGTTCTGCGCCAGCATCATGTCGATGACGTTGCCGGGCACGAGGCGGACGATGACGAACACGATCAGGCTGGCAAAGAACAATGCAGGGACAAGCGCCAACAACCGCCGTGCCAGATATGCCTGCATGGTGCCCCGCCGTCCTCTCCCTGCAACGAGATTGGACCTCGTCGAAAATGCCTGCAAGCATTATCGCGTCGTGTGCGATGCGACCATTTTGCCGAGGAACCTGTCTTCATGCGCGCAAACACGCACAACATTCCGCGACGCGGAACGATTGGCTTCAAATCGCGTGCTGAGGAAATCGGGAAGTCAGCGGTTGGTGGTGACTTGGCGCGTCAGCGGCGCAGCGCTTCCGGTCGCCTCGGAGACGCGCGCTGCGCCGCCGCGGTTGCTCATCTGCGCGTCGAGGCGATCGCGCTCCTTGTCGAAGCTCGCCATCACGGGGCCTTCGAGCGAACGGCCGCGGGGCAGCTTGACGCGCATCGGATCGACAAAGCGGCCGTTGACGAGAATTTCATAGTGGACGTGCGCGCCGGTCGACATGCCCGTCGATCCGACGAAGCCGATCACCTGCCCCTGACGCACGCGCTTGCCGGGCTCCATGCCCTTGGCGTACGCCGACATGTGCCCATAGGCCGTCTCGTAGCCGTTGTTGTGCTTCAGGCGGACGTATTTGCCGTAGCCGCCTTCCCAGCCGACTTTTTCGACGGTGCCGTTGCCGGAGGCGAAGATCGGTGTGCCGTAGGGTGTGGCCCAGTCGACGCCGGTGTGCATCTTGGTATAGCCGAGGATCGGATGGCGGCGGCCGCCGAAGCCCGAACGCATGATCGCGTTGTTGACGGGTTTGCGCACCAGGAACTTCTTCGCGCTCTTGCCGGTCTCGTCATAATAGTCGACGACCGCGTCGTCCGGGGTCTGGAACCGGTAGTATTTCTTGGTTTCGCCGCCGACGGTGAGCGAGGCGAACAGCACTTCGGTCTTTTCGGTGATGGTCGCGCCTTCGTCTTCGCCGGCGAAGAACACGTCGAAGGAATCGCCGGGCTGCACCTTGCGCTGGAAGTCGACGTCGTAGGAGTAGATCCGGACCATGTCCTCGATGACGGTTGCCGGCACCTTGTTACGCAGCGCGGTCTCGTAAATGCTCTGGTAGAGGCGGACGCCGCTGCCGTCATCATCGTCGTCGTCGTCATCCTTGCCGGTGGTGACCTCGGCAACGGTATTCATGCTCTGCACGTCGACGGCGACATACTTGCCGATGTCCGACAGGGCGGCGACGGCCTCGATGGTGGATTCGTTGGCGACGATGACGCGGTAGGGCTGCAGCCGGGCGGCGGCGCCGAGGCCCGAGGGGGCCATCAGGATGCGCAACTTCTGGCCTTCTTTCAGGCCGCCGTCGCGGCCGCGGGCGCCGAGCGTCGCCGCGACAGCCCTGGCTTCGTCGGGCGTCGCGCCCTGGTCGCGCAGGATCGAGACGACGGTATCGCCCTTCTTGACGACGTGAACGCGCTCGCCCGTCGGGTTACCGCCGGTGATCTGGTCCTTGGTCTTGGCCAGCAGGGTGACGTTTTCCGGAACCACGCGGGTTTCAAAGCCGGCATAGGGGTCGGAGACGTTGCCCTCGGTGGCATAGGCCAGCTTGAGATCGGGCTGGGCGCCACTGACATCGGCCGTGGCGTTGGCAAGAGAAGTGTAGCGGACGCCGCCGGAGCCGCGCCAGTTGGCGGCGTCGCGCACCCGCATCAGGACCTCGTCGAGGGCGACCACCGCGGCGAGTTTCGCCTTCGGCAGCACGGTTGCGAGGTCCTTGGTGACGAAAGAGACCTCGGCGTCGGGCTCGACGGCGTCGGGATTGTTCGGATCGTCGGCGGCGGCAGGCGCCGCGGTGCCGACGTCGGTCAGCATGCGCTGGGCGTTGAACGGCGGGATCTTGGCGGACAGATCGCTCGTCGTCATCGAAAGGTTGCCGGAGATCCGGATGAAGGGCCGCACGCGCATCACGTCGCGGTTGCCGACGCGGGTGACGGTGGAAACCCGCAATACGTTGCGCGAGGCGCTGGATTCGCCAGGCGGCGGCAGGCGGTCGCTCTTGTGAAGGCTGGCGGACTTGTCATTGGCGCTGAACGCGCCGCGCAGCGCGCCTTCGACCCGCTCCGGCACCTTGGCGAAGGTCATTTCGCCGTCCAGCGACGCAAAAACGGCGCCGCCGATGAGAGCTGCGCCGCACAGACCCGTGAGAATAGTGCCGCTAAACCATTGGACGGAGACACGCCGGCGATCGATTACCGCAGCCTCGGAGCCATCGACGGAAAGCGGCGGCTCGTGACCGAGATCGATGATCCCGGTCTCGCGTCCGTAGCCGCTTCCGCGTGACGCCTTATGGCTCAAGCCTCAGTCCCCCCAAATTCCATCGTCACTCGACAGATCCTTCGCCCGATCCAGAACCGGTATTTACGCCTCGTTAAGAGAGCGGTCCCGGACATGGCGTGCCACACGCATGGAATTCGGGAATCAGAGGCCAGAAGAAGACCGGCCGGAGTCTCGAACGTCAATGGTGTGCAGAACTCTCGAAATTTATCGCTCGAAGTTTGTCGTCCGCGTGGAAAAGGTGACGGCTTCGTCGAAGATCGCCTCTTCCGGGTAGATAAGCACCGGCAGTCCCCACTGATATCCGGTGGTTCAAAGCCTACCTTATAGCCAGAACGTCGCAGGATTGTGGCTCAAGTGCGGCTAAAGCCCCCAAATATAGGGACTTCTTGGCGTCCAAAGATTCTTCGACCCGATGCGACAATTTGTTGACGATGGGCGTTGACAACCCCGATCGGGCGGGCCTATAACCCGGCCACTGAGCGCGGCGATGCATTGGCCACGAGGCCAAGGCATCTATTCGCGCCCCGGTAAGCTCCTCATTACGATGAGTGACCAACAGCCGATAACAATCGGTTGTTATTCGTCGTCGGATGAGATCTGCCGGAACCTTCCAGAAGTGGAAGGATGGGACCTCAGCGGTCCCGGGCTGTTTGACAAGTGAAGATGAAGAAAGAGAAACGTGGACGGCGGAGTCCT
>JAQSDT010000239.1 GCA_029946075.1 bacterium
TTGAAAACCTGGTCCGGCGCTTCGGCGGCATTCTCGCCACCGACAATCTGTCGCTGAACGTCGCCCGGGGCGAGTTGCACGCCATCATCGGCCCCAACGGCGCCGGCAAGACCACGCTGATCAGCCAGTTGACCGGACAGTTGGCGCCGAATTCCGGCACCATCCATTTCGCCGGCCGCGACGTGACGGGATTGCCGTCCTACAAGCGCAGCCGGCTCGGCCTCGCGCGCTCGTTCCAGATCACCTCGCTGCTGCCCGATTTCACCGCCTGCGACAACGTCGCGATCGCCGCGCAGGCGCATGACGGCCACTCGTTCCGCTTCTGGGGCAACGCGCGCAAGGAAAAGCCGCTGCGCGCGGCGGCGCAGGCGGCGCTGACGCGAGTCGGGCTCGCCAAACGTGCTGACGTACCGGTCTCCGAGCTGAGCCACGGTGAACAGCGCGAACTCGAGCTCGCGGTAGCGCTCGCGACCAAGCCGCAATTGCTGTTGCTGGACGAGCCGATGGCCGGCCTAGGCGTCACCGAGTCCCAGCGCATGGTGGCGCTGCTGAAGGAATTGCGGAAGGAAGTCACCATCGTGCTGGTCGAGCACGACATGGAAGCCGTGTTCGCGCTCGCCGATCGCATCACGGTTCTCGTCTATGGCCGCGTCATCGCCTCGGGCGATCCGGATGCCATCCGCAACAACGAAGAAGTCAAGCGCGCCTATCTCGGCGACCAGCACGCGGTGACCAGCCATGGCTGATACCAGGACCGCCGAAAACCTGCTCGAGATCGACGGGATCGAGACCTGCTACGGCCTCAGCCAGGTGCTGTTCGGCCTGTCGCTGTCGGTACGATCGGGCGAGATGGTCGCGCTGATGGGCCGCAACGGCATGGGCAAGACCACCACCATCCGCTCCATCATGGGCATGACGCCGGCGCGTGGCGGCGAGATCCGCTTTGCCGGCGAGAAGGTCCGCAGCCTGCCGTCCTACAAGATTGCAAAACTCGGCATTGGCCTGGTGCCGGAAGGCCGCCAGATCTTTCCGAACCTCACGGTGTACGAGAACCTCGTCGCGGCCTCGGGCAACCGCCTCGGCAGCCCCGATCCCTGGACCATCGACAAGATCCACGCGCTGTTCCCGCGGCTTGCGGAGCGCACCGACAATATGGGTGTGACGCTGTCCGGCGGCGAGCAGCAGATGCTGGCGATCGGCCGCGCGTTGATGACCAACCCGAAGCTGCTCATCCTCGATGAGGCCACCGAAGGCCTCGCGCCGCTGATCCGCGAGGAAATCTGGAGCTGCCTGTCGATGCTGAAGGGGCGAGGGCAATCCGTGCTGGTCATCGACAAGAACGTCGCCAACCTCTCGAAGATTGCCGACCGGCATTACATCATCGAGCGCGGCCGCGCGGTGTGGACGGGCACATCAGAGCAGCTGATCGCCGAGCCGGACCTGCAGCATCGGTATCTGGGCATTTGAGTTGCAACCATTAGCTCGTTTTCTTGCGCCCGCGTCGTTTCGCCGGTGATCTTGAGGGAGCGTCGGCGCCGATTGACTTATCGATTGAGCGTAATCGTTGTTCGAGCCTCGGCACGGCAAAATCGATGAAGGCGCGCAGCTTGACGGGCAACATCCGGCTGGAGCCGTAGACCAGATTGACCGGGGTGCTCCGGCACTCGAACTGGCTGAGCAGAATAACAAGCCTGCCCTCGCGGACGGCTTGTTCGGCCTGATAGCTGGTCAGTTGCACGATGCCCAGCCCGGCTTCCGCCGCAGCAAGGGCGGATTCGGCGATCGTCGTCGACATGCGGACATGGATCGGAAACGTCTGATCCACACCCATCTCCCGAAACCACCAGGTATTGGTCGGTCCGAGTGCCGACCATGCGATGCAGTCGTGTTTGCCGAGATCTCGCGGATGCTCTGGGGCGCCTCGTCTGGCGAGGTAATCCGGACTTGCGCATAGAATGATCCGGATATGGCCGAGCGATCGTGCGATCAGGCTGCTGTCCGCCAATTCGGCGATGCGTATGGCCGCGTCAACACGCTCTTCTGCGAGGTTGACGACGCGATCCACCAGCATGAGCCGGAGATTGATCTGCGGGTATGCGATCAGAAAATCAAGGACGACCGGCTGGAGATGCAGGCGGCCGAAGCCTCCAGGCGCGGTCACTGTCAGATCCCCCTTGGGTGCTCGGTATTCTCCAGTCACGGACTTTTCCGCATCCCTCACTTCGTCAAGGATGCGTGCGCATGCTTCGTAGAACAGTTGCCCCTGGTCCGTCAGTGAGAGCTTGCGCGTTGACCGGCGCAGAAGGCGAACTCCGAGGTCATTCTCCAGATCCCCCACGCGGCGACTCATTGTCGCGAGCGGTGTCCCGAATTGGCGGGCCGCCGCCGAGAAGCTACCCGCCCTTGCCACGGCCACGAACGCCGACATGGCTTCAAACCGATCCATGAATTCTCATCTGGCGAGAGGGTGGTTCCAATAATTGGCCGGTTATCCGCCGCGCCAGGATCGCCGATATCACAATTGCAATCGGTCAGGCGCTCACATGAGCCGACCCCACTGCATCTATCATCCATTGAAGCCGAGGAGTAGCTCGATATGAATAACAGGCTATTGACGATGGTCACCGCCACCTTCTTCGCCGCACTTGCCGTTGGTCCGATTGCGGCCTCCGGTGCAAGTCTCTCCGTCAGTACGCCGGTGACGGAGCTGAAGTTCGGTCCAACCGGCGTTTCCGACGGTTCGCACCGCGAACTGTACGCCGCCGCAGCCTATGGCGACCTGGCCCATGGGGCTCACGGCACTTTCGTCAAGATGCCCGCCGGCTTCACGAGCAAGATACACACGCACAGCGAAGACTATTGGGGCGTGGTGATCTCAGGCGTTGCCGTCAACCAGAAGCCCGGCAGCCCGGACATCGCGCTGCCTGTAGGCTCTTATTGGTTTCAGAAGGGTGGCGAGCGCCACGTTACAAAGTGCATCTCGCCCAACGAGTGCATCTTCTTCATCAATCAGGCCGGCAAGTTCGATTATCTCAGCGACGGCACAAAATAGCGCAACATTCCGACGCCTGGGAACGCTGTGTGCCGCATGCTCGCAAAGCGCGATCGGCACCGGCGTTTCCGGATGTCTGCCCGAATCAGAAATGGAAATAATTATGCGCAAGATCTTCAATCCCCTGGCAATCGTCGCTTTTCTCGCGAGTACGGCCGTTGCCGCCGGACCCGTCAATGCGCAGGTCCAGAAGACCGGCAATTTTCTCAGTCTCGATCTGGCCATGGAGGCGGCCGCAGAAAGCGCGCGTGTGTGCGCGGCTCAAGGCTGGCCTGTGAGCGTCGCGGTTGTCGATGCCGCCGGCAATGTGAAACTTCAGGCCAAAGGCGATCATTCGACCGTCCATACCAGGGATTCGAGTTTCAGGAAGGCCTATACGGTGGTCACCCTCGGGCCCGTCTTCGGATTTGAGACGACGGGTCAGTTCGTCGAACGTCTCAAGAACAATCCTTCCGCGCCTGCGCTGGTTTCGCTTCCCAACATCCTGCCGCTGGCCGGCGCTGTTGCGGTCAAAGTCCGTGACGAGGTCGTCGCCGCGATCGGCGTCGGCGGCGCGCCCGGCGGCGAGAAAGACGAGGCCTGTGCGGTGGCTGGTTTGGCGAAGATCCGTGACCGTCTCCCGAAGTAGGGCGGGCCGGCGAGGGGCGCGCGGGGCAGCGGCCCGATGCCTCGATCGGCCGCTCCGCCACGAAAACCCGGCCTTCAATGAAGTTTTGCGAGCTACCGCCGGGCGCGGGTCCGCCGCGGGGCTTCTGTCAGCGCCGAGCGCAAACTCCGCCTCAGGCTGCCTTTCTGGGTGAAGCCAGCCGTTCGACGATGGCGCTTGCTTCCTGCGACAATTCGAACTTGATCAGGGTTGCGGCGTCGTCGTGGCGCGCGATGTAGCCGGTCAGTTCGGCCGGGACTCCGTCGATCGCCAGCGTTACCCGCGTGTTGAGGGCGATATCGGCGAGCGCCTCGTCGATCATCGCGCCGCCGACGCCAATGTCCCGCACCATCACGCGGTCCGATTTGCCCGGCGCCTTGAGCAGGCCGGGGCGACCGACGTCGACGCGGGACGAAATCCGGCGGTCGACGTCGCTGGTCGAGGTCCTGATGACGCGGACGAGGGTGGAGCGAAGGATATCGACCTTGCTGGCGATCTCGGCCGAGCCGTCGCGAATTTCGGTGGCGCGGCGGCCGGTCTCGATGGCTTCATTCGACACCGAAACGATCTGCGCCGCGACTTCCCGCGCCGCATGCGAGGTTTCCTCGACCGTTCGCGAGATCTCGATGGTCACGGTGTTCTGTTCGTCGATCGCCTTGGAGATGATCGAGGAAACCGATTCGACGTTGCGGATGACCTCGCCGATTCCGACGATCGAGGCCACCGATGCCTGCGTCGCATCCTGAATTTCGCTGATTTGCTGCGAGATTTCGCTGGTGGCCTTGGCGGTCTGCTCGGCGAGCGATTTCACCTCGGCGGCCACCACGGCAAAGCCGCGACCGGCTTCGCCGGCCCGCGCGGCCTCGATCGTGGCATTCAATGCCAGCAGGTTGGTCTGGCTCGCGATTTCGCTGATCAGATTGGTCACCGCCCCGACCTTGTTGGCGGCATCGGAAAGCTTGGAAATCGTGGCCTGCGCTTCGGTAGAGGCGGTGACGGCCTTCAGCGTCAATTCCCTGGACGAACTGACCTGCGAGGCAATCTCGGCGATCGACGCGCTGAGCTGCGACGACGCCTTGGCAACGGTCTGCGCGTTGGCGAGCGCTTCCTCGGCGGCGGCAGCGACGCTGCTGCTGTTCTTGCCGAGCAGCAGGGCGCTGTCGCTCATCAGCGCGGCATTGCCAGCCATCCGCTCGGTGCCTGCGGCAACGTCGCCGACGGCGTTGTTGGTCTCGCGCTCGACGGTATCGGCCATCTCCTGCAACGCCACGCCCTTGTTGCGTTCGGCGATCTGCCGGCGCTCTTCCTCCATGGCCGCCTCGTTGCGGGCCTTCTCCGCGGCCTTGATCTTGAACTGTTCGATCGATCGGGCCATGTCGCCGAGTTCGTCGCCGCGATCGAGCCCCGGCAACTGAACCGCGAAGTCGCCTTCGCCGAGCCTGGTCACGGCCGACGTCATGGTAACCAGCGCAGAAGACA
>JAQSDT010000240.1 GCA_029946075.1 bacterium
AGCACGTGGCGTGATGCCCCCTTCCCTTCTCCCCTTGTGGGAGAAGGTGCCTTCCCGAAGGGAAGGCGGATGAGGGGTTCTCTCCGCGGAGACATACCCCTCATCCGTCTCGCCGCCGCTTCGCGTCGTCGATCCACCCTCTCCCACAAGGGAGAGGGAAGTGCCGCCGAATCTGCTAACACCTTTTCATGACCGCTCCCGAAACTACCCCCCCGACATCGACCACGCCCGCCCCCGCCTCCTGGCGCGAGGCATGGGTGGTGTATCTGCAACCGCGCGTGCTGATCGTGATGATGCTCGGCTTCTCGTCCGGGCTGCCGCTGGCGTTGTCGGGATCGACGCTGCTGGTGTGGGTCAGCGAGAACGGCGTCAGCCTCGGCACCATCGGGCTGTTCACGCTGGTCGGCACGCCCTACACGCTCAAATTCCTGTGGGCGCCATTGGTGGACGGACTCAATATTCCGCTGCTGACACGCTGGCTCGGGCGGCGGCGTGGCTGGCTGGTCTTCACCCAATTGCTGCTGATGACCGCGATCTTCGGACTGGCGCTGACCGACCCCGCGCGCTCGCCGTTTTACGTGGCGCTCGGCGCCTTGCTGGTCGCCACGGCATCGGCGACACAGGACATCGTGGTCGATGCGTTCCGGGTGGAAAGCCTCGCGGAAAACGAACAGGCCGCGGGCATGGCGTCCTATGTCGCGGCCTATCGCGTCGGCATGGTGGCATCCACCGCCGGCGCGCTGTTTCTCGTTACCGGCTTCGAATATGCCGGGCTGACACGGCTCGCGGCCTGGACCGCGAGTTTCGCTGTCATGGCGGCGCTGGTGCTGATCGGCATCGTCACGGTGCTATGCGCGCGCGAGCCGGAGCAGTCGCGAATTGCCGACGCCGCGGCCGGCGGAAAACCTTCGGTCGGCCGCATCGCCGAGGCCGCGATGGGCGCTTTCAGCGAATTCCTGACCCAGCGCCACGCCATCGTCGTGCTGGTGTTCGTCATGCTGTTCAAGTTCACCGACGCCTTCGCCGGTGCGATGACGGTGCCGTTCATTATCGACATCGGCTTTACGCGCAACGACTACGCCATCATCGTCAAGGGCATCGGCCTCGCCGCCACCCTGATCGGTGGCTTCGCCGGCGGCTTCCTGGCGCGCGGCTACTCGCTGGTGACATGCCTGTGGATCGGCGGCCTGCTGCAGGCGGTGTCCAATCTCACCTTCACCTGGCTGGCACTGGTCGGGCCGCAGCAATGGGCCCTGTCCGTCGCCGTCACGGTGGAAGCATTCACCGGCGCGATCGGCACGGTGATCTTCGTCGCCTATCTGTCGGCGCTGTGCAAGAATCCGTTGCACACCGCCACGCAATACGCGCTGCTCACGGCGCTGGCGTCGGTCGGCCGCATCTATCTGTCTTCGGGCGCGGGCTACGTGGCGCAGGCGACCGGCTGGCCATTGTTCTTCATCGTCTCGGTCACAGTCGCGGTGCCGAGCCTGATACTGCTGGCGTGGCTGCAGCGGCGCGGACATTTCGATACGTTGGGGCGGTGAAGGTTTAGCTCCCACGTCGTCCCGGCGAAGGCCGGGACCCATAACCACCGCGCTTAGTCGTTGAAACAAGCTGGAGCTCCAGCTCGGCCTCACCACGGATATTCGTGGTTATGGGTCCCTGCCTTCGCAGGGACGACGAACAACTACTGCTTCGTCACCACGCTCCATTTGGTGACGACCGCTTCGCTCATCTGCCCGGCGTCCTGGGCGCAGGCGACTTCGTCGACCTTGATGGAAATTGCCTTGCCGATGAAATTCTTCAGCTGCGCCGCCTGGGCGTCGCTCGAGGTGACGAGCTGGAACGTCTCGGGTCCGGTCTCGAGATTGCAGAGCCCGTTCGGCGGCGGCAGCCGGCGCGGTTCGCTGGTGACCTGGTAGGAGGCGATGCGCTTGCCCTTCTTGCCACGCGCCTTCATGGCGGTGAGTTCCCCTGACAGGACGTCGCCGGCGTTCATCAGCTTGCCGGGCTTCGGCGCGGGTTCCGCCTGCTGCGCCGATGCGGAAGGCGCGGCCAGCGCCATCGCCATCATGACCGCAAAACAGGAGCGCTTGCCGAATCGTGGTTTCGTCATGTCGATCAGTTCCGTGTGTCTAAATCAGAAAAGCGTTCGCTGCCGCATGGCTGCGGATAGCGTACCTTCGTCGAGATAATCAAGCTCGCCACCGACCGGCACGCCATGCGCCAGCCGGGTTACCTTGACATTGGCATCCTGCAAGAGGTCGGTGATGTAATGCGCCGTGGTCTGGCCGTCCACCGTGGCGTTCAGGGCAAGCACGATTTCGCTCACTTGCGAATCATGCGCGCGCGCCACCAGCGCGTCGATGGTGAGGTCCTGCGGGCCGACGCCGTCGAGCGGCGACAGCGTGGCGCCGAGCACGTGGTAACGGCCGCTGGTCGCGTTGGCGCGTTCCAGCGCCCAGAGATCGGCGACATCGGCGACGACGACGATGGTGGCGGGATCGCGCCTGGGATCGGTGCACACCGTGCAGGGATTTTGCGTGTCGATATTGCCGCAGGTCTTGCAGACCTGAATCCGCTCGATCGCCACCTGCAGGGCATTGGTCAGCGGCGTCATCAGCGCTTCGCGCTTCTTGATCAGATGCAGCGCCGCGCGCCGCGCCGAGCGCGGGCCGAGCCCCGGCAGCCGCGCCAGCAGCTGGATCAGGCGTTCGATCTCGGGACCGGCAACGCTGGACGCCATCTCAGGTGAGACCAAGCCCGGGCGGCAGGCCGAGGCCGCCAGTCAGCGCCTGCATCTTTTCCTGCATCGCCAGTTCCGCCTTGCGGCGCGCGTCATTGTGCGCGGTGACGAGGAGATCCTCGAGCACTTCGCGTTCCTCGGGCTTCATCATCGACGGATCGATCTTCACGCCCTTCACTTCCATCTTCGCGGTCATGCGCACGGCAACCATTCCGCCGCCGGAAATGCCTTCGACCTCGACATTGCCGAGCTCTTCCTGCATCGCCTGCATCTTGGATTGCAGCTGCGCCGCCTGCTTCATCATGCCGAGAAAATCAGCCATTCCGGTTTCCTTACAAGATTCCCTACCCGCCTATCGCGTCAGATCAATCGTCGTCGCTGTCGGAAGCCTCGCTCGGATCGCCGACGATATCATCCGATTCCGGCGGCTCGGCGGCAAGCCGCCGCACTTCGACGACCTTGGCGCCGGGGAATCGCGCCAGTACTTCCTGCACGCGCGGATCGGCTTCCGCGGCGCGCGCGTGTTCGTTCCTCGCCTGCTCGTTCTGCGAACGCAGCGTCGGCTGGCCGGTCTCGTTGGAGACGATCACGGTCCAGCGCCGTCCGGTCCAGATTTCCAGCTTGCGCGAGAGGTCGTTGACCAGTCCGCGCGCCGCGCTGCGTTCCAGCGCAACTTCCAGCCGTCCGTCCTCGAAACGAACCAGCCGCATATCGGCTTCCAGCGCCGTCTTGGTCAAGAGATCGCGCTTCTCGCCCGCGAGGGCGACGAGCTGTGCGAAGCTGGCGATGCGGAGCACCGGCGTTGCCTCCGCTTGCGGCGCTGGCGCGGCCATCTGCGGGCGTGCGGATGCTTCCGCCCCTGACCGCGGCGAGATTGGTGCGCGCATCGGCGAGGCCGACATCGAAGAAGACGGTGACGACGACATGCCCGGTGCTGGTGCACCGCGCGAGGACGCAGCGCCGCCTGAAGCCATCTGCGATCCGCCGCCATTGCTATCGATCATCCGGATCGCTTCATCCGGCGTCGGCAGGTCAGCGACATAGGCGATGCGCACCAGCACCATTTCGGCAGCAGCCGCCGGGCGCGTCGCGGTCTGCACCTCGGTGATGCCCTTGAGCAGCATCTGCCACATCCGCGACAGCACGCGCATCGACAGCTTGGTGGCGAATTCGCGCGCGCGCACGCGCTCGGTCTCGCCGAACGCGACATTGTCGGCGGTCGCCGGAACGACTTTCACGCGGGTAACGAAATTGACGAATTCGGCCAGGTCCGACAGCACCACGACCGGATCGGCGCCGACGTCATACTGCGCGCGGAATTCGCCGAAGGCGCTGGCAATGTCGCCGCGCGCCAGATGCTCGAACAGATCGATCACCCGTGTACGATCGGCAAGGCCCAGCATCTGCCTGATGGCATCGGCCTTCACCGTGCCCGCGGCATGCGCGATGGCCTGATCGAACAGCGACAGCGAATCGCGCACCGAGCCTTCGGCGGCGCGCGCGATGATGCCGAGCGCCTCGGGTTCGACCTCGACGGATTCCTTTGCGGCGATGTTGCCGAGGTGCTTCATCAGCACGTCGGCCTCGACGCGGCGGAGGTCAAAACGCTGGCAGCGCGACAGCACCGTAACCGGGACTTTTCGGATTTCGGTGGTGGCGAATACGAACTTGGCGTGCTCCGGCGGCTCTTCCAGCGTTTTCAGGAAGGCGTTGAAAGCCGCCGTCGACAGCATGTGGACTTCGTCGATGATGTAGACCTTGTAGCGGGCGCTGGCCGGTGCATAGCGCACGCTGTCGTTGATCTGGCGGACGTCGTCGACGCCGGTATGCGACGCGGCGTCCATTTCCAGCACGTCCATGTGCCGGCTTTCCATGATCGCCTGGCAATGCACGCCGAGGTCGGGCATGTGGATGGTCGGGCCCTTCACCGAGCCGTCCGGTTTTTCGTAATTCAGCGCGCGGGCGAGAATCCGCGCCGTGGTGGTCTTGCCGACGCCGCGGACGCCGGTCAGGATCCATGCCTGCGGAATTCGCCCGGTTTCGAACCCGTTCGAGACGGTGCGGACCATCGCCTCCTGGCCGATCAGATCGTCGAAACTGGAGGGGCGGTATTTGCGCGCCAGCACCCGGTAGGGCTTGGCGGTCTCGGCCCGGCTGCCGAGATCGAGGCCGCTCTGGCCGTCTGATTTTTCGGGGGCGCCAGCATCACTCATCGGTCGATCCGCAATTGATTGTCTCTCGGGGCCGGCTTGCGGATAGGAGCGAGATCAAGCGCAAGACACGGACTGGCCGCTTCCTTGCGCTTTTCGCTCGAAAAACAGGTAGGAGACTGACGAGCGACCCGATCCGGACCTCGTTAGGGCTGCTTCCTTCCGGACCTGACCCGGTTGGCGAGTGGCTCGTCCACCGCCAATCTCCCGGTCC
>JAQSDT010000241.1 GCA_029946075.1 bacterium
TGACGAAAACAGGTCGCTCCCGTATAAGCCGCGCCAACTGTCCGCGATGGCCCGGTTCGACCGGGGCGGCTCAAATTGGGCCGGAAACGGCCCGTTCGGGCCGGTCAACATCACCGGACTTACCTCATTTATCAGGCAAATTGCCGGCTTAGCCTGCCAATTGTCAGCGGAGAACTGCCCGTGAAGCGGACTTATCAACCCAGCAAACTGGTGCGCAAGCGCCGTCACGGCTTCCGCGCCCGTCTCGCCACGACCGGCGGCCGCAAGGTCCTCGCCGCGCGTCGTGCGCGTGGCCGCAAGCGTCTGAGCGCCTGAGCCGGATCCTTATCCGGAGATTTCAGTATGGATCGGCTGAGGCAGCGGGCGGACTTTCTCGCCGTTGCCAATGGCACGCGAGCCAACAGCGCTGCCTTCGTGGTGCAGGGACGCCCGCGCGACGATCAAGGCCCGGTCCGGATCGGTTTTACCGTTACCAAAAAGAACGGCAACGCCCCCGAGCGCAATCGCATCCGGCGCAGGCTTCGCGAACTGGTGAAGCGCCTGGACGTCATATCCATGCGTCCCCACCATGATTATGTGCTAGTCGGCCGCAGGGCTGCGCTGACGCGCGACTTCGCGACCATGCTCGACGACCTTCGCTCGGCGCTCCGTCGGCTCGACCGGCAGGCAAGCGCCGGCAGTGCGAAACACTAGAATTGCGAAACACTGGACTTAAACGGCGAGATCCTGAACCGATGACCGACAATCGCAACACCATCCTCGCCGTCATTCTGTCCGGCCTCGTGCTGATCGCCTGGCAGTATTTCTACAACATGCCGCAGATGGAGCGGCAGCGGGCGCAGACCCAGACGCAGACCGAACTGGCGAAGCCGTCTTCGCCGCAGGCAACCCCGGGCTCCACCACCCCGCAGCCGGGCGCGAGCCCGTCCGCCACCACACCGGCCGGCCAGCCGGGCGCAGCCGCGCCGGTCGTCAGCCGCGACGCCGCCCTCGCCGCATCTCCCCGCATCAAGATCGAGACGCCACGGGTGACCGGCAGCATCTCGCTGAAGGGCGCACGCATCGACGACCTGTCACTGGAGAAGTTCCGCGATACGGTCGATCCGGCCTCCCCCGCGATCGTGCTGTTCGCGCCTTCGAACACGGCGAGCCCCTATTACGCCGAATTCGGCTGGGTTCCCGCCACAGGTTCTACCGCGCGCCTGCCCGACCAGAACACGCTTTGGCAGCAGGAAGGCTCCGGCACCTTGTCGCCGAGCAATCCGGTGATCCTCAAATACGACAATGGCGAGGGCCTTACCTTCCGCCGCACCATCGCCGTCGACGACCGCTACCTCTTCACCATTCGCGACGACGTCAGCAATGTCGGCACCGCGCCGGTGACGCTGTATCCGTTCGCGCTGATCTCGCGCCACGGCAAGCCGGAAGTCTCGGGCTATTACATCCTGCATGAAGGCCTGATCGGCTATCTCGGCGACCAGGGTCTGCAGGAATACGGCTACTCGAAGATCGACGATGCCAAGTCGGTTGCCTTCAATGTCACCAATGGCTGGCTCGGCATCACCGACAAATACTGGGCCTCGGCGCTGCTGCCCGACACCACCGCCAAGCTGCAGGCGCGCTATTCCTCGAACCTCGTCGGCACCAAGCGCACCTACCAAACCGATTATCTGCAGGACGCGCAGACGATCCCGATCGGCGGCACCGCCAGCGCCAATGCGCGGCTGTTCGCCGGCGCCAAGGAAGCCGGCGTCGTCGGCATCAACTTCCCGTTCGCCGGCCATGGCGGCTACAACAAGCAGCTCGGGCTCAACCATTTCGATCTCTTGATCGACTGGGGCTGGTTCTACTTCATCACCAAGCCGATGTTCCTGGCGCTCGACTACTTCTTCCATTTGATCGGCAATTTTGGCATCGCCATCCTGCTGGTGACCGTGCTGGTGAAGATCCTGTTCTTCCCGCTCGCCAACAAGTCCTACGCCTCGATGGCGAAGATGAAGTCGGTCCAGCCGCAGCTCGCCGCACTGAAGGAGCGCTATCCCGACGACCGGCAGAAGCAACAACAGGAGATGATGGAGATCTACAAGAAGGAGAAGATCAACCCGATCGCGGGCTGTCTTCCCGTCGCGTTGCAGATCCCGGTGTTCTTCTCGCTCTACAAGGTGCTGTTCGTCACCATCGAAATGCGCCACGCGCCGTTCTACGGCTGGATCAAGGACCTCTCGGCGCCCGATCCGACCACGATCTTCAATTTGTTCGGATTGCTGCCGTTCGACCCGACGCATGTGCCGGTGCTCGGCGCCTATCTGGCGCTCGGCGTCTGGCCGATCATCATGGGCATCACGATGTGGTTCCAGATGAAGCTGAACCCGACGCCGCCGGACCCGACCCAGAAGATGATCTTCGACTGGATGCCGCTGATCTTCACCTTCATGCTGGCGGGCTTCCCGGCGGGCCTTGTGATCTACTGGGCCTGGAACAACCTGCTCTCGGTGCTGCAGCAGAGCTACATCATGCGCAAGAACGGCGTGAAGGTAGAGCTGTTCGACAATCTCAAGGCCACGTTCGCGCCGAAGAAGGCCGTCGATAAGGCCTGATCAACTCCCTCCTCGTCATTGCGAGGAGCGGAAGCGACGAAGCAATCCATGCCTCGGCATGCCGGACGATGGATTGCTTCGCTTCGCTCGCAATGACGAAACGAGAACCTTCGCATGACCGCCGACCTTGATGCGAAGCTGATCGAAGAGGGCCGAAAGCTCTTCGCGGGCGACTGGAAATTCATCTGGGCATCGCCGACGATCGAGACGCTGCCGCCGATGGCGGGCGTCGAGGTGGCGTTCGCCGGCCGCTCCAATGTCGGCAAGTCCAGCCTGATCAACGCGCTCACCGGCCGCAACGCGCTGGCGCGCACCTCGCATACGCCCGGCCGCACCCAGGAACTGATCTTTTTCGACGGCCCTGACAATTCAGGGCTGCGACTGGTCGACATGCCCGGCTATGGCTACGCCTCGGCGCCGAAGACCCAGGTCGCCTCCTGGACCAAACTGATCCATCAGTTCCTGCAAGGCCGCGCCACGCTGGCGCGGGTCTACGTGCTGATCGACGGCCGCCACGGTCTCAAGGACGTCGACCACGATGTGCTCAAGACGCTGGACAAGTCGGCCGTCAGTTACCAGGTGGTGCTGACCAAGGCGGACCAGGTGAAGGCGGCTGAACTTGAAAAGCGCATCGAGGAAACCGCTTTGGCGCTCGCAAAGCACCCGGCCGCGTTTCCGGACGTGCTGGTAACGTCGTCGCGCTCGGGCGCGGGGATGCCCGAATTGCGCGCCGCGATGGTGCGGCTGGTGAGCGAGCGAAGCTGATGAACCGTGCTGGCCGTATCCTGATCGCCCTCGCCGCCATTATGGGCGCCGACGGAGTCATTCTGGCTGCTGCGTCCGCACACGGGGCGGATGCAGCACGATTGGCCTCGGCGTCGTCGATGCTGCTGTTTCACGCAACCGCCGTGCTCGGCACGGTCGCGCTCGCGGAGCGCGGCGTCGTGCACGCGAAAATCGGCATCGTAGCCGCGTTCGGCTTCGTCATATCGGCGGCATTGTTCGCCGGCGATCTGACGCTGCGGCAATATGCCGGCCACGGGCTGTTCCCGATGGCGGCGCCGACCGGCGGGACGCTGCTGATCGCAAGTTGGCTGGCACTGGCGGTATCGGCAGCCTGGCCGAAGCAAAGCTGAGATCCGGAGCCCGCCGGGAAACGATATCCTCGCAGGGAGTTGTCCCGGATTTTGCTTCGCTGCATCCGGGCAATGAGAAAACGCCCGCCCGATGCCCATGCCCCACTTTGCGCCCTGCCCGGCAATCAGATAGAAACCGGCCGACCCCGGAATGGCGAGACCCGCTTCATGACATCAGCGTCCGACATCAGCCCCCTCGACCAGGCCCGCATCCTGTCCGAGGCGCTGCCGCACATGCAGCAGTACGACGAAGAAACCATCGTCATCAAATATGGCGGCCACGCCATGGGCGACGAAGCGACCGCGAAGGCGTTCGCGCGCGACATCGTTCTGCTCGAACAGACCGCGATCAATCCGGTGGTCGTGCACGGCGGTGGGCCGCAGATCGCGACCATGCTGAAGCGGCTCGGCATCCAGTCGGAGTTCGCGGCCGGCCTGCGCATCACCGATGCGGCGACCATCGAGATCGTCGAGATGGTGCTGGCCGGCTCCGTCAACAAGCAATTGGTCGGCCATATCAACGAAGCCGGCGGCAGGGCGGTCGGCCTCTCCGGCAAGGACGGCAACATGGTGAAGGCGTCGAAGACGACGCGCACCATGGTCGATCCGGACTCGAACATCGAAAAGGCGATCGATCTCGGCTTCGTCGGCGATCCCGACAAGGTCGATCTCACGCTGCTGAACCAGCTGATCGGCCACGAGCTGATTCCGGTGCTGGCGCCGCTGGCGACCTCGCATGACGGCCAGACGCTCAACGTCAACGCCGACACCTTTGCCGGCGCGGTCGCCGGTGCGCTAAAGGCCAAGCGGCTGCTGCTGCTGACCGACGTTCCCGGCGTGCTCGACAAGTCCAGGAAACTGATTCCGGAATTGTCGGTGAAGGAAGCGCGCAAGCTGATCGCCGACGGCACGATTTCCGGCGGCATGATCCCGAAGGTCGAGACCTGCATCTACGCGCTGGAACAGGGCGTGCAGGGCGTCGTCATCATCGACGGCAAGACGCAGCACGCGGTTCTGCTCGAATTGTTCACCAACCAAGGCACCGGCACGCTGATCCACAAGTGACCCGCGCGATCTCCCCGAGCCCCCGCGTCGCGCGCCGTTTCCGCGCAAGAGTGCGGCGTTATGGGAGACGCACCGTCCTCGCCTTGCCGGCCGCGGCGATCTCGCTGGTGGTTTCTTCGCTGCCGGCGTTCGCCGACCTCAAGCTCTGCAACCGCATGAGCTATGTGATCGAGGCCGCGATCGGCATCGACGAAAAATCAGCCACCGCGACGCGCGGCTGGTTCCGGATCGATCCCGCCGCCTGCCGCGTGGTGCTGCAGGGGGCGTTGACCGCCGATCGGATTCTGCTGAACGCGCGCGCGCTCGGCGTCTACGGCGCCTCGCCGATCCCGCAGAATGGCAGCGACACGCTGTGCATCGCGCCCGAAA
>JAQSDT010000242.1 GCA_029946075.1 bacterium
GGCCTATTTGCCCATCGCCCAGACCGCCACCATGGTGATGACGATGGCGATGAACTGCAGCAGCACGCGCAGCCGCATCAAGTTCTGCGAACGGCTCGGCGAGCCGCCCCGCATCATGTTGATGAGCCCGAGCAGCAAGACGATCGCAACGGCGGCCACGGCGACGGGAAGGACAATCGTACTGAGAAAGGATGCCATCGGCGCTACATAACACCGTGTATGGCGGACGCCAAATGTTCGCAACACGGCCTCCGGCAAACCCGGGGCACTTCAGTTGCGCCAGACCATGGTTCCCCTTCACGCCGGTGCGACATGCGGTCGGCGGGACCGCTGCGATAACGGCATGTCCAGGACGATATCTGTATAGGGAACACGCGGCGCAAGCTGGCGCCCGCTACGCTTTTCAAAGCGAACGAGACCATAACGCTCCATCGTCCGCAGCGTACGCGATAGGTTGGACATGGCCCGCCCGCTGGTTTGCGCAAGTTCGTTCATCGAATCCGGCTTCGTCTCCGCGATCATCGCCAGTAATTCGCGGTTCTTGTCCGAGAGCACCTTGGCGAAGCTTTCGACCGACGTGAACCAGACCCTGGCATCGCCCGCTGCCGACTTTCGCGTGCCACGCGCTATGGCAATGGTTCGCGCTTTGTATTGATCGTAAGTGGCGATACCAATCTTTAGTGTTTTCATAGCTTCACTCCTTTTTCTTTCAGGACGCTTTCAACCTGCTCCCAGAAATCCGAAAGCAACGTGGCTGCGTCCTTGTAGCCGTATGGCCGTATGGTCTTGAGCCGATGCCGGTGATCTTGCGATCTCAGCTTTCGCCCTGCCGGTCCCGTTTGCGCGGAAACGGGGTGGGCGTTGTCGAATCCCACCAACCGCTGACCATCCGGTCCGTGCAGAGTGAGGCTGTAATTCAGACCATGGGGACGTTCCGGTGCCTCAGGCACGGCCTTGACCACAAACTTCACATAATACTTGCCGTCCGGATCCACAAAAAACACCTCGCCGTCCAAAGGCAGCAAGGCTTCCAGGCCAGGGTCGCGCGATCTCGCCATTGAGCTATGTTATCAATGTCTGATAAGAGTAGGCAATGAGAATCATGGCGCAATTAATCCGACCGTGATCCGGGGATCCTGGTGTCTGGCTTTTGACCCGATAATGTCCGAAACTGGAAGGGTGTTCGGATTGACCCGCCATTCGCCAGCCCGGGATCGGATGTGAGACAGGTTCGTTACGTCTATCACGTCGTCATGGACGCCTTTTATACGTTCCTGGCCGACGACGGCTGGGCGATCGCGAGCCATATCGCGCTGTCGACCCTGATGGCGCTGTTCCCGTTCCTGATCGTGCTGACCTCGCTGGCCGGCTTCTTCGGTTCCAAGGAGCTCGCCGACCAGGCGGCCGAGCTGCTGCTGCAGGTCTGGCCCAAGCGGGTCGCGGACGCGATCTCGGGCGAAATCCACGACGTGCTGACCACCACCCGCGGCGACATCCTGACGATCGGCGCCGTGCTGGCGGTGTATTTCGCCTCCAATGGCGTCGAGGCGCTCCGCGTCGCGCTCAACCGCGCCTATTCCGTCGTCGAGCCGCGCAGCTGGTACTGGCTGCGGCTGGAATCGATCGGCTACACCCTGGTCGCCGCCTTCGCCTCGCTGGCGATGGCGTTCCTGATCGTGCTCGGCCCCTTGATGCTGGAAGCGGCGCGCCAGTACATTCCGTTCTTCGTCGAGAGCAACGAGCGGATGCTGTTCTATGCGCGCTACGGCGTCACCGTCTCGGCGCTGGTCGCGGCGCTGTTCATCCTGCACGCCTGGCTGCCCGCCGGCCGCCGAAGCTTTCTGCAGATTATGCCCGGCATCATCTTCACCATGGGGGCGTCGCTGCTCTCGGGCGTCGTGTTCGGCCAGTATCTGACGCGCTTCGCCGGCAATTACGTCACGATGTATGCGGGGCTGGCGTCGGTGATCATCGCGCTGGTGTTCCTGTATTTCATCGCCGCGATCTTCGTCTATGGCGGCGAACTGAACGCGGCGATCCTCAAGTCGCAGTTGCCGCACGGCGTGTCGCTGCACGCAGCGCAGTTGCGAGAGCGCGGGGAGACACAGGCTTGACGAGGAAAGCGTCGGCGCCGGCCTCGCGCGAGGCGGCTTCGTCGTCGCCGCGGCCGGACACGCCGATGATGGCGACGCGCCCGTGCGGGGGGCTGAGCGCGCGAATGCGCCGGATCGCCTCGATGCCGTCGATGCCAGGCAGCACCATGTCCATCAGCACCGCGTCGAACGAACCTTGCGCGATCCGCTGCGGCGCGGCCTCGCCCTGGCCGATGAACTCGGTCTGGTGACCGAGTTCGCTCAGAATAGCGTTGAGCACGACGCGGCCGAACGGGTTGTCTTCCACGCTGAGCAGATGAAGCGATGGCGACGGCTCGGGCAATTTATCGCCGTCGCAGGCCGCATTCGCCGCCTCTTTCGCCGGCGTCATCACAACGGACAACGTGAAGGTCGAACCGCCGCCCTTGCGCTGGGTCACGGCAATATCGCCGCCCATCGCGCGCGCCAGTTGTCTCACCGACGACAATCCGAGCCCGGCGCCGCCGAACCGCGAGGCGATCGAGACATTGGCCTGCGAGAACGGCCGGAACAGGCGTTTGGCTTCGGCGAGCGTGAGCCCGATCCCGCTGTCCGAGACGGCGAAGGCGACCGCAATCCGCCCCCTGGTGCTCCGCAACGGCGTGACGCGCAGGGTAACGCTGCCCTGCTCGGTGAACTTCACCGCATTGTCGATCAGGTTTTCCAGCGCGGCGCGCAGCCGCACGGGATCGCCGGTCGCGAAGGCCGGCAGCCTGTCTGAAATATCGACCGACGATTGCAGCCCTCTTGCCGCGGCGCGCCCGGTCAGGGAATCGCCGGCGTTGCGGGCGAGCGTGCGCAGGTCGAAGAAATCCTGCCGCACCTTGAGGCCGGGCCCCTTGCTGCGCGAGGCATCGACGAACAGCGTCGCAAGGCTCGCCAGATGTTCGGCGCCGGCCTTGATGGTATCGACCCAGCGCCGTTCGCGCTCGCCGAGATCGGAAGTGGCCAGGAGATTGCTGATCGCGAGGATGCCGGTCAGCGGCGTGCGGACCTCATGCGCGAAGGCGGCCAGCGCGGTTTCGACGATCGCGGGCGTGCTCGCAGATTGGCGCGCGCCGCGTGCCTTCACGGCAGCGCTGGCGACCCGCTTTTTCGGTCGCCGCTTCCCGACTGGCCGTGGGGTGCGCCGCACGCGCTGCTTTGTCGGCATGATCTCCCTTCCCATCCCAGAAGTAGCATGACAGTCACGACATCTGGAGTCACGGAGACGTTTTCAACAACCGGCAGTAGTATTACGGCTTGGTCAGATCCGTTGTCAGATCGTTGGGCAGATCGACGAGCCGCCTGATGTCGGCAGGCGTGGCGCCTTGCCCACGCAGTTCGCGCAAGGCGGTGGCCTGTGTCGACTTCGACAGCTTGTGGCCCGCCGCATCCTCGATCAGCCGGTGGTGGCGGTAGACCGGTTGCGGGAGGCCCAGCAGGTGCTGCAACAGCCGGTGCACGCTGGTCGACCAGAACAGGTCCCTGCCCCGCACCACGTCGGTGACGCCCTGCAGCGCGTCGTCGATCACGACGGAGAGATGGTAGCTGGTCGGCGTCTCCTTGCGCGCCAGAATGACGTCGCCCCATGCTTGCGGATGCGCGGCAACGACACCGGTTTCGCCGCCGGGGCCCTCGCCCTGCTCGGCCCACTCCAGAGTTTGGGCATGGGTCAGCGCCGCAGCCATATCGAGCCGCAGCGCATAGGGCAGGCCCTCCGCGATCAGCCGCTCGCGCTGTTCCGGCAACAATGATTTCGCTGCACCCGGATAAAGCGGCGCGCCGTCGGGATCGCGCGGCCATGGCACCCCCGTCTCCCGCTCCGCAACGAGACGGGCGATTTCGGCGCGGCTCTCAAAGCTCGGGTAGATCAGGCCCATGCCCGCCAGCCGATCGACCGCCTCGCGGTAGCGCGCAAAATGCAGGGATTGCCGGCGCACCGGCATCTCCCAGGAGATCCCGAGCCAGGCGAGGTCCTGGTAGATCGCAGCCTCGAACTCCGGCCGGCAGCGCGCCCCGTCGATATCCTCGATGCGCAGCAGCAAGCGCCCGCCGCGCTGCCGCGCCAGGTCGAAGTTCAGCAGCGCCGAGTAGGCATGGCCGATATGGAGGTAGCCGTTCGGGCTCGGCGCAAATCGGAAAACGGGTGGCGGCATTGATCTCTTTCGCAGGACATGATCGTTTTAGGGCGCAATGACCATCCACCTCAACAGCCAGTCCGACCTCGAAGACGCCGTCCACGCACTGCTGAAGCTGGATTCCCGGCTGCAGCCGATCTTCGAGAAGACGGGAATGCCGGCGCTGCGGCAGCGCGAGCCCGGCTTTGCCGGGCTGGCGGCGATCGTCTGCGGCCAGCAATTGTCGACCGCCAGCGCCAGCGCGATCTGGGGACGGCTGACCAAGGCGTTCGAGCCGTTCGATCATGGTGCAATCCGCAAGGCGCGCGCCGACCGTCTCGGCCGGCTCGGCCTGTCCGCCGCCAAGATCAAGACGCTGAAGAACGTCGCGCGCGAACTCGATGCCGAACGGCTGAACCTCGACGTTCTGGCGGAGGAGGATGCCGACGCCGCGCATCACACGCTGACCGCGCTGCACGGCATCGGCCCGTGGACCGCCGACGTCTATCTGCTGTTCTGCCTCGGCCATGGCGACGCCTGGCCGGCCGGCGATATCGCCATTCAGGAAGCCATCAAGGTCGGCCTCGGCCTGCCGGCGCGGCCGACCGTCAAGCAAATGGCGCCGCTGGCCGAGCCCTGGCGGCCGTTGCGTGGCGCGGCGGCGCATCTGTGGTGGAGCTATTATCACGTGCTCAAGGGGCGCGCGGGCGTCGCCGCGGATAAGGTCACCCCCGCAGCCGCACCCGGTCCTCGCGTGCGGAAGAAGTGACGAAGTCGATGACGGCGCGCACCGCCGGCATGTCGACCAGGTCGGGATGCGCGAGCAGCCAGATGTCGGCGACGCTGAGCAGCTTTTGCGGGGCAACGCGCACGAGATCGGGATAGGAAGCCGCTACGAAGCACGACAGC
>JAQSDT010000243.1 GCA_029946075.1 bacterium
GTGGCCAAGGTCGGCAACACCTATCTGACGTCGTTCGGGCAGGTGATGTTCGTCAGCCCGCTGAAGTGGCTGTTCATCCTGGCGCCGCTGGTCATGGTGTTCGCGATCTCGGCCGGCATCAACCGGCTGCGGCCGGCGACCGCGCAGATCCTGTTCTGGGTGTTCGCGGCGCTGATGGGCATTTCGCTGTCGTCGATCTTCCTGGTGTACACGCACACCTCGATCGTCCGGGTGTTCTTCATCACCGCGGCGACCTTCGGTGCGCTCAGCCTCTACGGCTACACCACCAAGCGTGACATGAGCGGCATGGCGTCGTTCCTGTTCATGGGCCTGATCGGCATCATCATCGCCAGCCTGGTCAATTTGTTCATCCAGAGCTCGATGCTGCAGTTCATCGTCTCGATCGTCGGCGTCCTGGTGTTCGCGGGCCTCACCGCCTGGGATACGCAGCGCCTGAAGAACGACTACATCTACGGCTATGCCTCGCAGGGCGGTGACATTGCAGAGAAGGCGGCGATCACCGGCGCGCTGTCGCTCTACCTGAACTTCATCAACCTGTTCACGCTGCTGCTGCAGCTGCTCGGCCAGCGCGACTAGGCGCTACCGCACAAGGTTACGAGTTGAGCCCCGGCCTTCGCGCCGGGGCTTTTCTTTTGTGGCTTTTCTTTTGCCCGCGGCAAAAATAATCTGCCCGGCATGTCCGATCCCGAAATCCGGCCTGCCACCGAGGCCGACCTTCCCGCCATTACCGAAATTTACGAACACGCGGTTCGCTACGGCACCGCGACGTTCGAGCTGGTTCCGCCCGATCTCGCCGAAATGACGCGCCGGTTCAGGACGCTCGCGGACGGCGGTTTCCCCTATTTCGCCGCCGCCGTCGAAGGCCGCGTGATCGGTTACGCCTATGCCGGCCCCTACCGGCCGCGGCCGGCGTATCGATTTACGGTGGAGAATTCAGTCTATCTGCAGCCCGCGATCCACCGCCGCGGCATCGGCCTGCAATTGATGCGGCGGCTGATCGCCGAATGCGAGGCGCGCGGCTACCGCCAGATGATCGCCGTGATCGGCGACTCCGCCAATGCCGGCTCGATCGGCGTGCATACGAAATGCGGATTTCAGATGATCGGAACGCACCCGAATGTCGGACTGAAATTCGGCCGCTGGCTCGACACGGTCATGATGCAGCTCGCACTCGGCGAAGGCGCGACGACGGTGCCAGCGGATTCGAAGGCCTAGAGTCCTTTCGGTTCTGATTGAATCAGAACCGGACTCTAGATTCTTGTTTTGACGCGTTTTCTTCACGCGAACCGGTATCCACTTCGCTCGAAAACGCTCCAGGGATTAGCGATTCCAGTAACCTGGACGCGGCCTCGGCGGAGGGCCGCCGGCCTGCACACAAATCGCGAAAAGCCCCGTACAAGGCGGGTCCTGTCCATTCAAGGTCGCTGAATTCATTGACGTCAACTGCAACATTGGCCGGGCGCCTCGGCAATGGCTTCGACGTCGATTTTGGCACTTTCAAAGCACTCGATCAAACCTATACGATGCCGCCTCCTGGACTTGGGGAACGACCATGAAGCGGCGTGAGTTCATCGGCTTTGTCGGCAGTGCGGCGGCGTGGCCGCTCGCCGCTCGGGCGCAGCCGGCCGAGCGGATACGGCGCGTTGCCATACTCATTGACCTGCCGGAAAATGACGCGAGCCGGCAACGTGTAGCGGTCTTTGTTCAGGGACTTGCCGAGCAGGGTTGGCGCGAGGGTCGCGATGTGCGGATCGATATCCGATGGGGCGCCAATTCCCCTGAAAGCAGCCGCAAGGCTGCAGCTGAACTGCTGGCACTGGGACCTGACATTATCCTGACTTCTGCCAGCGGGGCTACGGCTGCGATGCGGCAGGCGACGGCGACCACTCCCATAGTGTTTGTGCTTGTCACGGACCCGGTGGGCGCGGGCTTCGTGGATAGCCTGGCGCGCCCTGGTGGAAATCTAACGGGGTTCACCTTGTTCGAATACTCCATCGCCGGAAAGTGGCTGGAATTGCTCAAGGAGATTGCTCCGACAATCAGGCGGGTCGCTGTTCTTCGTGATACTGGTGTCGCCGCGGGTTCCGGTCAGTTCGGCGCAATTCAGGCGGCGGCATCGTCATTGGGAGTCGAACTGCGGCCGTTAAGCGTTCGCGATGCTGACGAGATCGACCGCGGTATTTCTGCATTCGCACCCGGCCGGGATGACGGATTGCTCGTAACGGCATCGCCATTGGCGAGTGTGCATCGCGAGAAGATCATTGCCCTCGCGGCCCGGCATCGGCTGCCGTCAGTATTTGCTTATCGGCACTTCGTGGCTGCCGGCGGTCTTGTCGCCTACGGTCCCGATCTGCTCAGTCCGATGCTTCGTGCTGCGAGTTATGTCAGCCGCATTCTCAAGGGAGAGAAGGCCGCCGACCTTCCCGTGCAAGCGCCGATCAAGTACGAGTTGGTTGTCAACTTGAAGACCGCGCGGGCGCTGGGCCTCACGGTGCCGCCCTCGTTGCTCGCCCGCGCCGACGAGGTGATCGAGTAACGGCCGCTTGTTGCGGTCCGGGGTTTGCTCGCTGTCGGAGCCCGCCGGACGGTGGTCAAGGCCGCAACGAGCGAACTCGATTTGATTTGGGAGTAGGCGTCTCAGCCCCGGGGCCGTCGCGCTCGGGTCTCCTACACCACCGCCAGCTTGCGATCGATCACCAGCAGCACGCGCTCGAGTTCGTGGCCGCGGCGCAGGATCAGACCGGTCGCCGTGATCACGCTGTACATGCCCTGCTTGCGCGCCAGCCGGGGATCTTTCTCGATGCGGTAGATCGGCACTTCCGAGGCACGGCGATAGACCGAGAACACGGCGCGGTCCCTGAGAAAGTCGATCGCATAGTCGCGCCACTCGCCATCGGCGACCATGCGGCCATACAGATTGAGAATGCGGTTGAGTTCGAGACGATTGAAGGTAACGCGATTCGGCGGCGGGGTCGCGGGCGCGGCACGCGCCGCCGCGCGGCTCTCGCTTGGATCGGTGTCCTCCGATATCGAGCTCATCCAGCGCCTCCTGTCATCTCAGGGACATGATTGCGCTAACCGGGTGACGCTGCAAGCGGATTGTAAATGCCGCCAATACCGGGTTCCGATCGGTTCGAAATTCAGCAGGAAATATCGAGTCACGGGATCGTTAGAGGAATCTTATTGCTGCCCTACTTCCGCCCACCGCCCGCCCCGCTGGGTTGCGATAACAAAATCCTGCGTTGGCCCGGTCCCTTCGGTTCCGGATTCCTCAGCCCCCAGCCCCCCGGGGCAGTCGGGATCGGGCCTGTTCGCAGGGGAGTTAATCCCGATACTGGGCCAACGAAAGTTGGTCCTTTTTCGTTTGCGGGGTGTGGTTTGCAGGTCTCGTAGCCCGGATAGAGCGCAGCGAAATCCGGGGTTCTTAGACCGGGATAGATCCCGGGTTACGCTTCGCTTCACCCAGGCTACGGGAGCGAGATTACCGCAGCGAGGTGTAGGCGGCGCCCAGCATGGCGCCTGGCTTCTCGCGATTGCCGTCCTGGAGGATGACCACCGCGGCATCGACGCCCTCGCGGGAGATATTCTCCAGCGGCACCGTCCAGCTTCCCGAACTGCCGTTCCAGTCGCCGACCTTCAAGAGGTTGCGCACGACGTTGTAGTAGGTGATTTCGCGACCGCGATTTTCGCCGCGCCCGATTGCTATCGGGACCGACTTCGACACAGAGCAGATCCAGACCTCGCCGCGAACCGGCGTGCCGCCCGCCTGCGCCGGCTCCTTGCTGGCGGCGACCTGGACGTTGATCAGCTTGCCCGACATCGACATCGTCACCGGCACCGACATCACGCCATCGGTCTTGCCGGTGTTCTTGATCGCGCTCTCGATGCTGGCGCGATCGCTGCCGATCACCTGCGCCGAGCCGTTGACGATCATCTGCGGCGTATAGAGGTTGCGGTCGCCGCGCACGTGCGAATAGGCCTTCTGGCGCGCGCTGAAGCGCGAATCCGCCAGCGTGTCCTTCCAGCCGAGATAATCCCAATAGTCGATCGGCATGCTGAGCGCGATGACCGACGGATCCTTGGCGAGTTCGCCGACCAGCTTGTCCGCCGGCGGGCATGACGAGCAGCCCTGCGAGGTGAACAGTTCGACGACGGCGCGCGGATCGGCATGGGCGGGACGGATGATGGCGATGATGGCGCAAACGCCGAGCGCACCGGACCACCGCGAAATCGAGTTATAGGCCATCATCGCTGTCATACTGCGAACCGGTGATAGCGTTTTCCATCCGTATTTGTACGGGGCATGTTTCCATCTCCAGAAGCGTGCCCCAAACACGCGAAAGCGGCCTGTCTTAGGCCGCCTTCCCTGTTGTCGCTACTCACTTCGAAGTGAGGCACTGATCACAAATCCGCGCTTTCTCAAGCCGCGAGCTTGCGGAGCACGTAGTGCAGGATGCCGCCGTTGCGGTAGTACTCCAGCTCATCGAGGGTATCGATGCGGCACAGCAGCGGAACACGCTGCAGCGAGCCGTCGCTGGAGACGATTTCGGCGGTCAGGGTCTGGCGCGGCTTCAGATCGCCCTGCAGGCCGCGGATCGTGACCTTCTCGTCGCCCTTGAGGCCGAGCGACGACCACGAGGTGCCGTCCTCGAAGGTCAGCGGCAGCACGCCCATGCCGACCAGGTTGGAGCGATGGATGCGCTCGTAGCTCTGGCAGATCACGGCGCGAACGCCGAGCAGGCGGGTGCCCTTGGCCGCCCAGTCGCGCGAGGAGCCGTTGCCGTATTCGGCGCCGGCGAACACCACCAGCGGCACGCTCTCCTGCTGGTACTTCATCGCCGCGTCGTAGATCGACATCTGCTCGCCGTCGGGCCAGTGCTTGGTGAGGCCGCCTTCCGGAATGTTGCCGTCCGCGCCCTTCAGCATGAAGTTCTTGATGCGGATGTTGGCGAACGTGCCGCGCATCATGATCTCGTGGTTGCCGCGGCGGGTGCCGTACTGATTGAAGTCGGCGGGACGCACCTGGTGCTCGCTGAGGAATTTGCCCGCGGGCGAGGTCAGCTTGATCGAACCGGCCGGCGAGATGTGGTCGGTGGTGATCTTGTCGCCGAACA
>JAQSDT010000244.1 GCA_029946075.1 bacterium
GCCACTTCACCACGCACGATTGAGGCGGCGCAATCCCGCTCGTCCGCGCCGGCGCGGTCGAGCGACTTCAAGCAAGGCACCTGATCGCGGTCGAACAGCCGCGATCAGCCGTGAAGCCTCGATCGCGAGGTCGGGCGACCTTCAGTGATGGGCCGAAACGCTCCTCACGTACCCGGGCACCAAATCACCTGACGTCGAATGGCTGACGTCGCCCAGGCTGATCATGCCGACCATCCGCCTGCTCTTGTTGATCACCGGCAACCTGCGGATCTTCAGCATCTCCATGTGATGAACCGCCTTGGCGAGGTCGTCGTCCTCCCGGCAGCAATGGATGCCGTCGGTCATTACGTCGCGCGCCTTGGCGCGGCTGGCATCAAAACGGTTGCCAGCGAGCCCTTTGCAGACGATGTCGCGATCGGTCACCATCCCGACCAGTCGATCGTCCTCGCCGATCGGAATGCAGCCGACATCGTTTGCCCGCATCAGTTTTGCGATTTCGGTGATGGGCGTGTCGGGGCTGACCCATTCGACGCCCTTGTGCATGGCTTCCTTGACTTTCATGGCGGATCTCCGTTGCTGCGGTTTCAGGTGGTATCCACGTGATGCAGAACAGTTTGCCCCCCTGGTGCAACTATACGACGAATCGGGTCAGACGGCATCGCAAAAGCAATGACAATTTCTTGAGCCTGACCATTTCTTGAGCCTGACCATGAGCGTCGTTGCGTGCGGGCGACCGCTTGCAGCGACGCGGTCGCGCAAGTTGGAAAAGGTACCGTGATGAGCGACCGCTCAACGCTCCAGGCGCGGCTGCGGACGCCGCGCCCGGCCAGCTCAACTCAATAGTTCAACCTTGCCGGTTGCAAGCCGATAGATGCCGCCGACAACTTTGAGCTTGTTCTGCTCGACGGCTGCGTTGAGGATCGGTGCGGCCGATTTCAGCCTGGCGACGTTGTCGATCACGTTCTGCCGGATGGCGTTGTCGAGCGCATTTCCACTCTGCTGAGCCGACGCCTTCACCGAGGGCGCAATCGCAGCCACCAGCGATGGAATGTGTCCCGGGGGCGGCTTGTTGTCCTTCAGGGATTTGATCGTCGCGTCGACCGCACCGCAACTGTCGTGGCCGAGCACCAGGATCAGCGGCGCTCCAAGCACGGCGACGGCGTATTCCAGGCTGGCGATCGTATCGTCATTGGCGAAATTGCCGGCCACGCGGCAGACGAACAAGTCTCCGCGCGCGCTATCGAAGGCATATTCCGGCGCGATGCGCGAATCCGCGCAGCCCAGAATGGCTGCATACGGATTTTGACCTCCGACCAATGCTTCCCGTTCATGCCGGAAGTCGTGGCGCCGCGATATGCCGTCGACATAGCGCGCATTTCCTTCCGTCAATTTCTTCAGGGCGGCTTCCGGCGACAGCACATTCTGGGGCTTGGGCGGAGCCTTCGTATCCTTGGCGTAAGCTGTGCCGGCGAGCATCAGCCCCAGCGCCGAAGCCCCGAGAACCACGGAGCGTCGCGAGAGTGCCGGCAGATGAAGCTGATCTGAGGAGCATTTTTCGCACATTGCACGGTTCCTTACCCTTGCTGCTTGCGGCGTCCGGGTCGGCGACGCCTGTTCAGTCATAACGGTTACGCGGCGAAACTTCGCGGAAACAGGACGCTTAAGCTACAGTTGCGACAGCCCCATGCACAACTTTCGGTTAACGAAAAACGAATTCTCGGCAGGTTGGTGACGCTGCGGCGGAAGCGCCACCTACAGCGTCTGCACGTCGACCACGCCGCTGACGGCCTTGATCGCACCCGCGATCTGCGGCGAAACCTTGAAGCGGCCGGGCAGCTTCATCTCCACCTCGGTTTGCAGGTCTAGCATGATGACCAGCGAGACGTCGCCATCCGCGCCGCCGGCGGGCGCCGGTGCCGGCTTGGCAGGAAGGCCCTTCGGCGCACCGCCCGGCCCTGCCGGTTCCGGCATGTTGAGCCGCCGCGCGATGGAATCCAGCGGCTTGGTGTCGCGCACGAAAATCCGCAAACCCTTTTGCGTCTTGGCAGCGGCGTCATCCAGCGGCTCGGCGTGCAGCACCCGCGCCCGCACGTCCTCTCCCTGCAGCTCCGCGCCGAGCTGCAGCAGCACCGCGGCGCCGGGCTCCAGCACGTCGCGGTATTGCGCGAGGCCTTCGGAGAACAGCACCGCTTCGAAATGGCCGGTGGGGTCGGACAGGCCCATGATGCCCATCTTGTTGCCGGTCTTGGTGCGCCGCTCCATCCGCGAGACGACGGTGGCCGCGACCTTGCCGGCGGTCGCGCCGGTTTTGACGGCGCGCGAAAACTCCGCCCAGGACTGCACCCGGAGCCGCTTCAGGATGGTGGCGTAATCGTCGAGCGGATGGCCGGAGAGGAAGAAGCCGACTGCGTCATATTCGCGGCGCAGCTTTTCGGCCGGCAGCCACGGTTCAATCTGCGGCAGCATGATCGTCGGCGCATCGGCTGCGCCGCCGAACATGTCGTTCTGGCCGATCGTCGCCGCTTCATGGCTGCGCTGGCAGGCCGCCAAAATCGCTTCGGCGCCGCCGAACACCCGTGCGCGGTTGGCGTCGAGCGTGTCGAACGCGCCGGCCGCAGCCAGACTCTCGATCACCCGCTTGTTGACGGCGCGCGGATTGACCCGTGCCGCGAAGTCCGCCAGCGAGGTGAAGGCGCCCTTCTTGCGTTCCTCCGTAATCAATTCGACCGCCTGCGAACCGACGCCCTTCAGCGCGGCCAGCGCGTAGTAGATCGTGTTCTCGCCGACCTCGAACGTGGCGCCGGAGCGGTTGATATTGGGCGCCTCGACCTTGATGCCGAGCCGCTGCGCCTCGGCGCGAAACTCCGAGAGCTTGTCGGTGTTGTTGAGTTCGAGCGTCATCGACGCGGCCAGGAACTCCACCGGGTAATGCGCCTTCATGTAGGCGGTGTGGTACGACACCAGCGCATAGGCCGCGGCGTGGCTCTTGTTGAAGCCGTAGTCGGCGAACTTGGCCAGTAGCTCGAAGATCGTGTCGGCCTGCCCCTTCGGCACGCCGTTCTTGACCGAGCCCGCCACGAACACCGCGCGCTGCTTCTCCATCTCGGAGCGGATCTTCTTGCCCATCGCACGGCGGAGCAGGTCGGCGTCGCCGAGCGAATAGCCGGCCATGACCTGCGCGATCTGCATCACCTGTTCCTGGTAGATGATGACGCCGAAGGTTTCTTTCAGGATCGGCTCCAGCACCGGGTGCAAATATTCCGGCTCCTCGTCGCCGTGCTTGCGCGCACAATAGGTCGGGATGTTCGCCATCGGGCCCGGGCGATAGAGCGCCACCAGCGCGATGATGTCCTCGAAACGGTCGGGCCGCATGTCGACCAGCGCGCGCCGCATGCCCTGGCTTTCCACCTGGAACACGCCGACCACGTCGCCGCGCGCCAGCATTTGGTAGCTCGCGGCATCGGTGATCGGCAGCGTGGCGAGGTCGATATTGATGTCGCGCTGCCGGAGCAGCTTGACCGCGACGTCGAGCACGGTGAGCGTTTTCAGGCCGAGGAAGTCGAATTTGACGAGGCCCGCAGGCTCGACCCACTTCATGTTGAACTGGGTAACCGGCATGTCGGATTTGGGATCGCGATAGAGCGGCACCAGTTCGCTCAGCGGCCGGTCGCCGATCACGATGCCGGCGGCGTGGGTGGAAGCATGCCGCGTCAGGCCTTCGAGGCGCTGGGCGATGTCGAAGGCGCGGGCCACCACGGCGTCCTCGTCGCGGAACGCCTGCAGCTTCGGTTCGCTCGCAATCGCCGCGGCCAGCGTTACCGGAGCCGCGGGATTCTGCGGCACCAGTTTTGTCAGCTTGTCGACCTGACCATAGGGCATCTGCAGCACGCGGCCGACGTCACGCAGTACGCCGCGCGCCTGCAGCGTTCCAAACGTAATGATCTGGGCCACCTGGTCGCGGCCGTAGCGCTGCTGCACATAGTCGATGACTTCGCCGCGGCGTTCCTGGCAGAAGTCGATGTCGAAGTCCGGCATCGAGACGCGTTCCGGATTGAGGAAGCGTTCGAACAGCAGGCCGAATTGAATCGGATCGAGGTCGGTGATGGTCAGGGCATAGGCGACCAGCGATCCGGCACCCGATCCGCGGCCCGGCCCGACCGGGATGTCGTGCGCCTTGGCCCATTTGATGAAGTCCGACACGATCAGGAAGTAGCCCGCATAGTTCATGCGGTTGATGACGTCGATCTCGAAGGCCAGACGCTTCTGGTAATCCTCGTCCGTGGTGCCCTGCGACAGGCCGTGCACCTTCAGGCGGCGCGCCAGCCCCTCCTCCGCCTGGCGCTTCAGCTCGGCGGCTTCCTCGGTCTGCGCATCGGAGCCGGAGCCGGCGCCGACGGTGAAGCGCGGCAAAATCGGCTTGCGGGTTTGCGGACGGAACGAACAGCGCTCGGCGATCTCGACGGTGGACGCCAGCGCTTCCGGAATATCGGCGAACAGCACCGCCATCTCGGCGCGGGTCTTGAAGCGGTGATCGGGCGTGAGCTGCTCGCGGTCGGTCTCGGCGATCAGCTTGCCGCCGGCGATGCACAGCAGCGCGTCATGCGCCTCGTAATCATCATTGGCCGCGAAATACGGCTCGTTGGTCGCGACCAGCGGCAGGCCCTTGGCGTAGGCGAGATCAATCAGGCTGGATTCGACGCGGCGCTCCTTGTCGATGCCGTGGCGCTGCAGTTCGACATAGAGCCTGTCGCCGAACAGGCCCGCCAGCCGGTCGCAACGGTCGGCCGCGAGCGCGCCCTGATCTGCCAGCAGGGCCAGCGAGATCGGCCCGTCGGGACCGCCGGTGAGCGCGATCAGGTCTTCCGAATAGCCTTCCAGCCATTCGAGCTTGATATGCGGCGATTGATGGATCGGCGTTTCCAGGAACGCCCGCGACTTGAGCCGCATCAGGCTGCGGTAGCCGCGCTCGCGCGCCGCCAGCAGCACGATTCGCGTCGGCGCCGACGCCATCGCGTTGCGGGCGTTCGGATCCTGGTCGCCGAAATCGATCGCGAGTTCGCAGCCCACGATCGGCTGGATGCCGTAGCCGGCCATCTTGTCGGAGAATTCCAGCGCCCCGAACATGTTGTCGGT
>JAQSDT010000245.1 GCA_029946075.1 bacterium
TTGAGGCCGAGCCGCCCGTGATATCAGCGAGATCGGCGTTGCTCAGCGCCTCGTTTCATTGGCCTCGTCATCGAACTCATCTCCGATGTGTCCGCCGCGCCGCAAGGCAGTCCGTTCCGCCGTTGTGTGGCAGACGTCACATCGGCCAGGCCGCGCCTCACGTAATCCTGATTTCAGTTTCATCGCTCAGGAAGGGGTTCAACGATGCACGGCGCAACCGAAATTACCGACAGCAATCTCGACAAGGTCACGGGGGGCATGATTTCGATCACCTCAATCAGGCTGCCCACCCCGATCGTCAGGCCGACCGGACCGTCAGGCCCCGGTCCCGCCAGTGGTGGTGGCGATCTCGGGACCAGCAAGCCGAGCGCAGGTTTCGAGCCGAACACCGTCCACTTTCCCTGCAGATGATCGATCGGCGCTGGCAGCGCGTCCGAAGTTTGGGCCGACTCCCGCCTCCGGGCGGCGGTCGGCCCAATACGTTCCTGCACGAGCAGCGGCGCGGGATTCACCGCCGTCGGCCTGAATAACCATGGGATCAACGGGTTAGACAGGCGCTCGGGGATGATGCTAGAGATCGCTGGCGCGCATCGGGGATTTTGCCGGAAAAGACCGCAGCTCCAGGTGCGCTTGTCGCTCACGGCAATTCGGACATTTCGACATGAGAAAGCTCATCCTCGCGCTGGCGGTGCTGGTTCCGGCCGCGGCGTTCGCGCAAACCTCACCCCCGCCGGCCGCATCCGCGCCGCCGCCCACCGTCGGCGGCAAGCCGCTGGTGCAGGTCGGATCGAAGAAGCCGCCCAAGGAATCCGCAGCACCGAAGGAAGCCGCTGCGCCAAAGCCAGCCGCCGGCAAGAAGGGTCCGCCGGCCAGGCCGCTGTCGATCGCCCAGAGATTGCAGGCCTGTCAGGATCATGA
This sequence comes from bacterium, assembly GCA_029946075.1. Classification (GTDB taxonomy): domain Bacteria; phylum Pseudomonadota; class Alphaproteobacteria; order Rhizobiales; family Xanthobacteraceae; genus Bradyrhizobium. The sequence goes on from JAQSDT010000245.1 coordinate 919, forward strand.
CGATCTGACCAAGGAACGCCTCGTCTGCTACGACGCCGTCTACCCGCCGCAGCCGAAGCCCAAGCCGGCTGCCGCCAAGGCCGCCAGCGAATGTCGCTTCGTGAAGGAAGAGGACGAGCGGGTCACCTGCTACAACAAGTTCGTCGACAAGCTTCCGATATTGCCGCGCTGAGCGAGGCGCCGCTTACCAGGTGTTGCGGCCGAAGAAGCCGAACTGCGACTGTTGCGCCAGACGCAGCGGCGGCGTCGAACGGCTCTTGGCCACCTTGCGCTTGCGCTGGACCTGCGGCTCCAGCTTCCTGGCTTCCGAAGGCACGAACTGGGCAAAGGTATCGCGGACGCGGGCCTGGGCGGTGACGTCGGTGGCAACCGGCGGAACCGGGGCGGCCGCGACCTGCACCTTCTCGACCGGCGGAACGATGGTCGGCAGGCTGGTGTCATAGACCACCCGCTCCGGCGGCTTCTGGTCGGAGCGAATGCGGACGATGGTCTTGTCGATCGAGGGGGCGGAGTGGACCGTTGCCACAGCCTGCTGGGGCACGAAATAGTCGATTGCGAACAGCAGCGCGAGTAGCGCACCGCTGACAAACAGGAAATATCGCAATACGGGCATCGGAAACGCTCCCCCCGCGTCATCAGCGCGGTTCCATCGCTCAACGGGCGATACAGCAGTTAGTTCCCAAGGCCCTTCCAAGGTTCAAAAGCGGCGGTCACATTTTCGAGTGTGAAACCGGAGTCCGGTTTCGATCGTATCGAAACGGGACTGCAGGCTAAATCCGGCTGGCCGCCACCGGCGTACATGTCGCCTTGCTGGCGTTGACGTTGACGAAGCCGACCAGCATGCGGGCGTAGCGCTTGCGGCTCTTCTTGTTGACGGTATCCGCGATCACGCGCCGGCGATCGGTCAGATGGCTGCCGTCCCGACGGGCGAAGGCGCAGGCGACCTCGATGTCCTTCACGGCATAGTCGTTGGCGTTACGCAGCGTGAACGTCACCAGCGCCTTCGAGCCCAGCCCGCCGCGCCGCCACGACTGCGCGGAAATCCTCAGGCCGTCGATCGGCGGCTTCGCAGCCTCGATGGTCGCGGGCGGGCTGATGTCGAGCGGCGGTGTCGTCGTCGCGGGAAGCGCACCTTCGTTGAATTCGAGCGACTGCGCCGGGCTCGCCGCGACGCCAGTCGCCGCGACACTCTCGGCGTCGCTCGCCTGCGGCAGCAGTATCCAGCCGACGAATCCGGCAAGGGCGATCGCCGGCAGTACGGCAAGCCGCGCCCTGATCCGCAGGTTCGAATTACCGAGCCACGATCCGGCGGCGCTCATAGCTGCACCCTCACCCGGCCACGGCGTCTGCCGCAGCGCATGAAAAAAAGCCCTGCGGCGCGACACCGTACGGCCGCTCACGACTGCCGCGTTTCGGATCTGCCGCTTGCCCACCAACCGCCCCGAACGCGAATGGTTTCAGGACACCTCGACAATATTGCGGCGGCGGCGATGTACCGGGGATGGAATTGGGCATGCCCGGCCGCTAGATTGCCACTGCCGCTTTTGCAGCCGGCATCATGCCGCAACAAGAACAATGGGGAGACCGAGATGCCGATCGTTACCTGGGATCATGTCCATTTGCGCAGCCCCGATCCCGAAGCGACCGCCAAATGGCTGCGCGACATCCTCGGCGGCGAGATCGTGCAAGGCCCCGGCCGCATCGACGTCAAGCTCGGCGGCGCCAATGTGTTCATCGCGCCGGTAGCGCCAGGCGACGGCGTCAACGCGCCGCCGGTGACGCCCTATCAGGGCCTCGACCATTTCGGCCTGACCGTGAAGGACATCGATGCCGTCGCGGCCGAGATCAAGGCCAAGGGCGTCGAATTCACCAGGGAGCCGACCACGATCCGGCCCGGCGTCCGCATCTGCTTCATCCGCGGACCGCAGGGCATTTCGATCGAGTTGCTCGAGCGCGACAAGAAATATGCGTGACGCGCCGGGAGCCGTGCCGACACGGCTCTCGCCTGTGAACACGATACGTCCTCGCGCTACGTCATGCTGCCCGGCATGAAGCAGCGGATCGTCAGTCCGAGATAGCCGCGGATCGGCCACACCATGGTGCGGCCGGCGCGGTTCGGCTCGGTGATGACGGCATCGTCGGGCACTTCATGCCACTCGCCTTCGACACGGACGCGATAGCGTCCGCCATTCGATTCCCAATCGGCGTCGCTGACGGCCGAGCCGTCGGCATCGGAGCAGCAAGGCCCCTTGCCGCTCTTGAGGCTGTCGAACCATTGCTTCAGGGGCGAGCTGGCGTAGCGGCCGTCGTCGCGGGCTTCGCCGCTACCGGTGGCGAGCGGCAAGAACAATACGCAGCCGATCAGCAGCGGCAGTTTCCAGCGGACCGCGCGTCGGCGGGCGCTATTTTCAACGACACTCTCGGTACATGGGCGCGGCACGTGGCCGCCGGAAATCATCCAGTTGGTCACCTGTTTTCTTGCTCCAGCACCCGCCGGCCTGTGCTGAACTCACCTATGCATTTCACGGGCCAAATTGAGTCGGCCGAGACGCCGCCACTTATCTCGCCACGGTGGCGTCACACAAATTTACTTCCTTTGCGGGAATTCGCCGACAACCTGACGCGTTGACGCTGCGGGCAACGCTTTGGCATAAGTGGGTTATCGGTTGCCGTGGGCGCGGCAGCCGGCATTGGGACGTCATGAAGAACGGTCTATATTCGATCCACGTCAGCCTGCTCGACGGACGAGCCGGCAAGGGCAGCGGCGTGATTCTGTTCCGGGACGGCCAGATCCTCGGCGGCGACGCCTATCTGTTCTACACCGGCAGCTACACCGTGAAGGGCGACACCTTCAAGGGCGAAGTCCTGGTACAGCGCCACACCACGCCGCGCGGCGACGCCAATCCATTGTTCGGCGGCCCCAACCCGGTCGGCGTCGGCGTCTCCGGCACCTTCACCGACACCCGCGCCACCATGAACGGCACGGCCCTTGTCGGCAAAGCCAGCCAGATTTTCGGCGCCACGCTGCACCGGCTGGCGGATGTGAATTAAGGCGCAACGCTTTGACGTGCATTATTCCGCGGCCGTCGCGAGGCGTCTGAGGTCGCGAAGTGCCAGTCGTTGGCAATTGTTGCGCAAATGCAGTTTCGAATTGCGGCGACAGTCCGGCACCTGTCGTCGCAATCCACGCCAGCGCAGCCTCACTCTTCGAACGGCGCGGCTTCGATCATTGCACGCGCGTCCGGAATTGGTACGCCGCCGCAACAATGGTGGGCCACCATGTAGGTCGGATGCATGACGTGCGCGTGCGGCTTCGACCCGGCTTCGCGCAACAGCAACTCGAAGAAGTTTTTCTTGAAGCCGCTGCGAGGGAACGCGCGCACAACTTCGTCTACCAGGGAGGGCTCGATCGATCCGACTCCGACCCCTATCACATCAGCAAGAATTCCCGCCTGCACGACACGCGCCTCGGGTTCCTTGTGGAGATTGATATCCAGCGGATGCAGCGCGATAGTGTCCCAGACCAGCCAGCCCCGCGCCTTGTCGCAGCCTGCCCCGTCGAGAAATCGCTGCGCCGCATCCGCGCCTTCGATTTCGAAACGCCGCGGTCCCGGCGCATGCGCGGTAAGTCCTAGATCATGCAGTACGGCCGAGAGAAAGACGATCTCGTCATCATAGCCGCCCGCCGTGCGGCCGGCCGTGAGCCGCCCGAGGTAGTAGCACCGCATGACATGGTTGAAGAGTAACGGGCTGGAGGACTCCCACGCCAGCCGCGTCGCCTCCCGTACGAGCGACGTATCGGGAGCAACCAGACCGGCAATGGCCCGATTGAGATCTGGAAATTCGGCTCGCTGCGACCCCGTCATGATCAACATCCCATCACATGTTTCATGCGAGACAGAATGCAATCGGTCCTGTTTGGCAGCAATGCCGTAGAACCCTCATTTACAGCCATCGCCCCGATCACGGGGTGCAGTCCAACACATCTTCCGCCATTGCTTGCTGCCGTCGCCGCCGAAATCGAAGCGCTGCAAGACAAGGCCTGAATCGATCGCAATCATCTGCTGGACGCCCAATCGATTTGCTCGGCCGATCCACCAAACCCTGTGTTGCCCGACGGGCAAATCACGCCAGTGGTTGGTACAGTAACCGACGCGAAAATATTCCGCTTAACCCGTCGGGCAAATCAGTGATTTAACTCCGCCCGTCT
>JAQSDT010000246.1 GCA_029946075.1 bacterium
TCGAACAGCCGATGCCGCGGGACATTACGAAGACATCGCCGCTCGGCGCGCTGGCGCGGCGCGATTTCATCGTCGACGAGGCCGACGATTCCTACGATGCGTTCCCGATGGCGCGGGCGCTGGGCTATCGCGGCATCTCCTCCAAATCCTGCAAGGGGATCTACAAGTCCGTCATCAACGCCACCCGCGCCGCCAAATGGAGCGCGGACGGCGAAAAGTGCTTCATCGCCGGCGAGGACCTGACCTGCCAGGCCGGCCTTGCCGTGCAGCAGGACCTCGCGCTCGGCGCGCTGATCGGCGTGACCCACGCCGAACGCAACGGTCACCATTATGTCGACGGCTTTGGCGAAACACCCACCGCTGAAGCTGCGGCGTTCCTTGCCGGCCATCCCGACCTCTATATCCGCGACGGCGACAAGGTTCGCCTCGCCATCCATGACGGCGATCTCCTGACGGGATCGCTGACCCAACCCGGCTTCGCAACGGCCGTGCATCCGGACTGGTCCGCGATGTCGCCGCTCGCGCAGCCCACAGCAAGAATTCCTCTGGAGAAAGCAGTATGACGACCAAACGCCTCGGCCTGATCATGAACGGCGTCACCGGCCGCATGGGGCTCAACCAGCATCTGATCCGTTCCATCATCGCGATCCGCGACCAGGGCGGCGTCGTCCTTGCCAATGGCGACCGGATGCTGCCCGATCCGATCCTGATCGGCCGCGACGCCGACAAGGTGGAGCGCCTTGCCAGGCGCTTCAACGTGCAGCGCTGGTCGACCGACCTCGACAAGGCGCTGGCCGACAAGGACGACACCATCTTCTTCGATGCGGCGACGACGCAGGCGCGGCCGACGCTGCTGACCAAGGCGATCAACGCTGGCAAGCACGTCTATTGCGAAAAGCCGATCGCGACCAATCTGGAGGAAGCCGTCAACGTGCTGAAGCTTGCCAACGCCAAAGGCGTCAAGCACGGCACGGTGCAGGACAAGCTGTTTTTACCGGGCCTGAAGAAGCTCGCCTTCCTGCGCGATTCCGGTTTCTTCGGCCGCATGCTCTCGGTGCGCGGCGAGTTCGGCTACTGGGTGTTCGAGGGCGGCTGGCAGGAAGCGCAGCGGCCATCGTGGAATTATCGCAGCGAGGACGGCGGCGGCATCATCCTCGACATGGTCTGCCACTGGCGCTACGTGCTCGACAATCTGTTCGGCGAGGTCGAGAGCATTTCCTGCCTCGGCACCACGGACATACCCGAGCGGTTCGGCGAAGACGGCAAGAAGTATACGGCGACGGCTGATGATTCCGCCTATGCTACCTTCCGCCTCAAGGGCGGCGTGATCGCGCATATCAACATGAGCTGGGTAACGCGGGTCTATCGCGACGATCTCGTGACGTTCCAGGTCGACGGCACCCACGGCTCGGCGGTGGCGGGCCTGACGGACTGCGTGATCCAGGCACGCCAGGCGACGCCGCGGCCGGTGTGGAATCCGGACGAGAAGCGCACCCATGATTTCTACGCCGACTGGCAGAAGGTTCCGGAGAACGTCACCTACGACAACGGTTTCAAGGAGCAGTGGGAGATGTTCATCCGTCACGTCTGCGAGGATGCGCCCTACAAATACACGCTGCTGGAAGGCGCCAAGGGCGTGCAGCTCGCCGAATGCGCGCTACAAAGCTGGAAAGAGCGGCGCTGGATCGACGTCGCCCCGATCAAGGTCTAGCTCTAACCGATTAGTCCAATGTATGTTCAGCCGTCATTGCGAGCGTAGCGAAGCAATCCATCTCTCCTCGCGGAGATAGATGGATTGCTTCGTCGCTTCGCTCCTCGCAATGACGCGGAAAGGTCCAGAACCATGAACAAGCCCGTCCTGCCGATGTCGTCGCTGTCGCTCAAGCTGCCGACGGCGGATCGCTCGATCGAGACCTACCGCCTGGCGGCATCGCGCACGTTTCCGGCAAAACTCGAAGGCACGCTGAACCGCGTCGCCTTCTCCGCCGCTCATACGGTGGCCGATCCCTTGGCCGACAACGACCCGTGGCTGATTTCGGCGATCGACTGGGACCGTACCATTGCGTTCCGCGAGCATGTCTGGGATCTCGGGCTCGGCGTTGCCGAGGCCATGGACACCGCGCAGCGCGGCATGGGGCTGGACTGGCCGACCTCGCTGGAGCTGATCCAGCGCTCGGTGCGCGCGGCGAAACCGCGCGGCGCGCTGGTGTTCTCCGGGGCCGGCACCGATCATCTGGCCGTCGAAGATGCCAAGGATATCGACGACGTCATCCGCGCCTATGAGGAACAGCTTGCGGCGGTCGAGAAAGCCGGCGGCCGTATCATCCTCATGGCCTCGCGCGCGCTGGCAAAACTCGGCCGCAGCGCCGACGATTACGCCAAGGTATATAACCGGGTGCTGGGCCAGGTCCGCGAACCCGTCATCATTCACTGGCTGGGCGACATGTTCGACCCGGCGCTTTCGGGCTATTGGGGTACTGCCAATCTCGACAAGGCGATGGATACGGCGGTTGCCATCATCAACGCCAATGCGGCCAAGGTCGACGGCGTCAAGGTTTCACTGCTCGACAAGCAGCGCGAGATCGACATGCGCCGGCGGCTCGACAAGAACGTCAAGATGTATACCGGCGACGATTTCAATTATGCCGAGTTGATCGCCGGCGATGAGCAGGGATTTTCGCACGCGCTGCTCGGCATTTTCGACGCCATCGCGCCGGCGGCATCCTATGCATTGTCGCGGCTGGCGGCCGGCGACGAGGCCGGTTTCCACGATGTGCTGGGGCCGACGGTACCGCTGTCGCGCCATATCTTCAAGGCGCCGACGCGGTTCTACAAGACCGGCATCGTGTTCATGGCGTATCTCAATGGCCACCAGGATCATTTCACCATGGTCGGCGGGCAGGAGAGCACGCGCTCGACGCTGCATCTGGCCGAACTGTTTCGTCTCGCTGATAAAGCCGGGCTGCTCTCCAATCCCGAACTGGCGACACGGCGCATGAAGACGGTGCTGGCCACGCGCGGCATCGAACCCTGATGCGCGATTTTTCCGCCGATCATCGCTGGCTGTCGCTGAACACGGCGACCGTCCGCAAGCAGGGCGATCTCGTCGCCATCATCGAGGCCTGCGCGCGCCACGGCATCCGTGCCATCGATCCCTGGCGCGACCAGGTCGCCGCCGTCGGCTTCGACCGTGCGGTGCGCGCCGTGCGCGATGCCGGGCTGGATCTGTCGGGCTATTGCCGCGGCGGCATGTTTACGGCCGATGCGGCGCGCCGGATCGAGGCGCGCGACGACAATCGCCGCGCCGTCGATGAGGCGAAGGCGCTCGGTGCGCCCTGTATCGTGCTCGTCGTCGGCGGCCTGCCGCAATATTCGCGGCCGGGCAGCGCGGCGTCGAAGGATATCATCGGCGCGCGCTCGCAGGTGCACGATGCCATCGCGGAGATGATGGAATACGCGCAGCAGGCGAGCATGCCGCTCGCGATCGAGCCGCTGCATCCGGCCTATGCCGCCGACCGCGCCTGCGTGAATACGACGAAGCAGGCACTGGATCTCTGCGACCGGCTCGATCCCGAACGCACCGGCGCGCTCGGCGTTGCGCTCGACGTCTATCACATCTGGTGGGATCCGGAGGTGCTGCCGCAGATCGCGCGCGCCGGCAAAGATCGCCTGCTGGCGTTTCACGTCTGCGACTGGATGGTGCCGACGAAGGACATTCTCAACGATCGCGGCATGATGGGCGACGGCGTGATCGACATCAAGCCGCTGCGCGCCGCCGTCGAGGCGCAGGGTTTTGCCGGTTATTCGGAGATCGAAATCTTCTCCAACGACTGGTGGGGCAAGCCGATGGACGAGGTTTTGCAAACCTGCATCGCGCGGCACAGGACGGTCGTTTAGCGGGTCGACGACGACGCAGAAAATCGGCTGTATCAATGACGGACGATGTTGTCTCGCAACAGGATTTCGACGCACGCGCATTTGCCGAGCGTCGCAAGATGCAACAGTTTTCGGTTCCAGATTTAACCTTTGTCCACGCTATTTAGCTTAACAAAGGGTTGACGTTGCGCGCGCATGTCGCACGGCGCTAGCTACATTCTACGGGAATGTCCCGCTAGCCGATGAGCGACAACATGAAGATCCTTTACGCGATTGCAGTTCTCGCCCTGGCGTCGTCGTCGGCGCAGGCATGGCAGGTTGTGGAACGTTGCACGTTCAGCAAGTTCTACGGCAGGACCTGCACCACGTCCTATCTCGAAGATCCGCCGCGCAACGAGGCGCAGGATCGCGAAGACGAGAAGGCGCGCCGCGCCAGCATCGAAAAGTGGGAAGCGTTCTGCAAGCCGCAGCGCACTTACGACCGCGAAGGCGTCGTTCGCCTGGTCTACGCCAAGAAGGGCTGCGAGTTCGGCCGCAGCGAGTAATCGCGCACCCTGGTTTTCTTCCGCTTCCCGCCATGTCCGGGAAGCGCGATCGCAGCATCGCTGCGCAGACAATTCAGCTAAATCTTTACGGATAAAATTGCAGCGCCCTTAGCCGCGCCGCTTTACGCAGCCTCAATGCATGCCCGTCAATCTGACCGCGGCATCCATCCTCAAGAGGCGTTCCATGCGTAGCATCATCGCGATCTCGATTCTCCTTGCGTCCGTGTCGTCGGCGTCCGCGCAGTTTGCGATGGACCATGGCAACGCGGCGGCCGCGGCGTCGCAGGCCCGGCAGGAGCAGGCCTACCAGCGCGCCAAGGCGGCGGCGATCGCCAATGGCGGTCCGCTGTTGCCGAGCCAGCAGACCAATTTTTCCGTCGGCGGTCGCGGCACCATCAAGATCGAAACCCGAAACGCCGAGGAGCTGAAGGCCGACGAAGCCGGGCAGGCCGCTTGGGCCGCGCGCTGCAAGCCGGCCGTGGTCGAGGACCGGGAAGGCCTGCGCCGGGTGAAATACGCCGAGAAGGATTGCGATCTGTCCCGCTTCAACACCGCAGGCAACTAGTCCCGATCGCGGCGAAGGCGGCCGACCGGCCGCCTTTCGGCTATGCCCTCCGATGCCGAAATGCTAGAGCTTCCCCGATCGGTTTTGGGGCGGCATGACTTTCACATCCTGGCAATTCGGCGTCTTCGTCGCCGTTG
>JAQSDT010000247.1 GCA_029946075.1 bacterium
ATGTATGTCTGGGTCGACGCGCTGACCAATTACATCACCGGCGTCGGCTTTCCCGACGAGACCGACTCGAACTGGCGCTACTGGCCGGCCGATTTGCACATCATCGGCAAGGACATCATTCGCTTCCACGCAGTCTACTGGCCGGCATTCCTGATGTCGGCGGGCATTCCCGTGCAGAAGCGGGTCTATGCGCACGGCTTCCTGTTCAACAAGGGCGAGAAGATGTCGAAGTCGGTCGGCAACGTCGTCGATCCCTTCAACCTTGCCGACCAGTACGGCGTCGACCAGGTGCGCTATTTCTTCCTGCGCGAGGTCGCGTTCGGCCAGGACGGCAACTACAACCATGAGGCCATCGTCGCGCGCATCAACGCCGATCTCGCCAACGGGCTCGGCAATCTGGCACAGCGCTCGCTATCGATGATCGCGAAACAACTCGGCGGCGTGATGCCGGAGCCCGGCGCATTCACCGACAATGACAAGGCGATCCTGGCGCAGGCGGATGCCATGCTGGAGGCGTCGCGGACCGCGATGGCGACCCAGCAGATCCATCAATGGCTCAATGCCGTATGGGCTGTGATCGCCGAAGGCGATCGCTATTTTGCGGGCGAGGCGCCGTGGGCGCTCGCCAAGACGGATCCGGCCCGCCAGAAGACCGTTCTCTACGTGACGGCGGAAGTCGTGCGTATGATCGCGATCCTGTGTCAGCCCGTGATGCCGGATGCGATGGCCAGGCTGCTCGACAGCCTCGGCGTCGCCGCGGACGAACGCAGCTTCACGTCGCTGGCGACGCGGATCAAGGCCGGGACGGCGTTGCCGACGCCGGTCGGCGTATTCCCGCGCTACGTCGAACCGAAGGCGGATTGAGCCGTTTGCACGCCATGCTCGTCGACAGCCACTGCCATCTCGACTTTCCGGATTTTGCCGAGGACCTCGACGGCATCGTCGCACGCGCCGAGGCCGCCGGCATCGGCCGCATCGTCACCATCTCGACACGGGTGAGGCGGCTCGGCGGCTTGCTCGCCATCGCCGAGCGGTTTCCGAACGTCTATTGCTCGGTCGGCACCCACCCGCACCATGCCGACGAGGAAGACGGCATTCCCCCGGATGAACTGATCGAACTCTCCGGGCATCCGAAGGTCGTAGCTTTAGGCGAGGCGGGGCTGGATAATTTCTACGAGCACGGCTCCCGCGAGGCACAGGAACGCGGCTTTCGTGCCCATATCGCCGCGGCCCGCGCCACCGGTCTGCCGCTGGTGATCCACACCCGCGAGGCCGACGAGGCGTGCGGGCGCATCCTCGAAGACGAGATCGCCAGGGGGCCGTTCAAGGCCGTGCTGCATTGCTACACCGGCGGGCGCGAGCTCGCGATGAAGGCGATCGGGCTCGGCCTGTCGATTTCCTTCACCGGCATCTTGACGTTCAAGAAGTCGCAGGAGCTGCGTGACCTTGCCGCCGAGCTGCCGGCCGATCGCATCATGGTCGAGACCGACGCGCCGTATCTGGCACCAGGAAAATTCCGCGGCAAGCGCAACGAGCCGTCTTACGTCGTCGAGGTCGCAAAAGTGCTGGCGGAGACGCGCGGCGTCTCGCTGGATGAAATCTCGCGGCAGACCACGGAAAACTTCTTCCGCCTGTTCTCCAAGGTGCCGGCGCCGCAGGCGGCCGCATGACGGTGACGCTGACGATCCTCGGCTGCGGCTCCTCCGCCGGCGTGCCGCGCCCGGCACTGGGCTGGGGCGCCTGCGATCCCAAAAATCCGAAGAACCGCCGCCGCCGCTGCTCGCTGCTGGCCGAGCGGACGTCCGCCCAAGGCACGACGCGGATCGTGATCGACACCTCGCCGGATCTGCGCGAGCAGCTGATCGACGCCAATGTCGATCATCTCGACGCGGTGTTTTTGACGCACGAACACGCCGATCAGACCCATGGGATCGACGATCTCCGTTCGGTGGTGTTGCATCAGCGGCGGCGGATTCCGACCTACCTGAATCAGTCGACCGCCAGGGACATCCTGTCGCGGTTCTCCTATTGCTTCATCTCGCCGGAGGGCAGCGACTATCCGCCGATCCTGGACCAGCATTCGATCGAGGCCGGCGAGAGCCGCACCATCGAGGGGAAGGGCGGTGCGCTGACGCTGTCGGCGTTCATGCTGGAGCACGGCAACGTCCCGGCGCTCGGCTATCGCATCGGCGATGCCGCCTACACGCCCGACCTGAACGACATCCCCAAAGAAAGCTGGCCGGCGCTGGAAGGTCTCGATCTCTGGATCGTGGACGGACTACGCTATGCCGGCCACCCCAGCCATTTCAGCGTCAACGATGCGCTGTCCTGGATCGAGCGCTTCAAGCCGAAGCGCGCCGTTCTGACCAACATGCACTCCGACCTCGACTACGAAGTGCTGCGTCAGAGCCTGCCGGCCGGCGTCATTCCGGCCTATGACGGCATGCGGCTGGAACTGGCCTAAGGTCCGCATCGCGGCATGGCGGCAACGACAGCCGTATCGGATACGAGCGAACGAAGATCAACATCGCGCGCCAGCGTGACGTAGTCCTGCGTCTCCGCGGTCCGCAAATAGGTGGTGAAATAGAGCGGACCGTCGGCGAGTTCGCCGGCTTTGCAGGCCGATGGAAAACCTGGCAAAATCATCGGGCGTTCCAACTATTTCGAGGCCGGAAAGGCTCTTTAAGGCGGAAAAGCTGGAACGCATCCGCCGCGTGTTTTTACATCGCCGGCGTGCTTAGGCCGGCCCCCTGCGGCTCACCACTGGTACCGAACCACACCCTTGCCGGTGTATGAGCGCGTGACGTTGGAGAACTCGCCTTCGAAGGCACCGGCGGCGGACCATCCGTTGAGCCACTTCTTCTCGACCGAGGCCGTGGTGAGCACCGAGTCGGCGCTCTGCCTGGCGCCATTCACGACGAAGCTCGCGCCGGGCAGCGTCTGGAACGTCGCGGCCACGGAACGGTCGGGATTGAAATCGTGCGCCCAGGCGAGCCGTCCCCGCAGCGTGACGATGCCGTCAGTTTGCGCATGGGATTTGTCGGTGCGCAGGCCGAGCTCGGTGCGGGTATCGCTGACGCTCCTGGCGCCGTAGGCGAGCGCGAACTGGTTGCTGCCGGCGATCGCCTGCTCAGTGTAGGCCGGCAGGTCGAACGCCGTGACCTGCGCGGCCGCATAGGGGGTCCAGCCAAGGCCCCAGCCGACAACCCGGTAGCCGCCTTCGAGACGACCCGAATAGGCATTGGCGTTGAATTCGGCGCGCAGCCGGTCGAGGCCGGCGACGGTCACCGAGCGATCGGTGGTGATGTCCTGCCAGCCATAGCCGAGTGCGCCGGCGATGTAGGCCGGTCCGACATTGTGACGGAAGAACGCGCCGGCCTGGAACAGGTCGGAACGGCCGCCGCCGAGCGCGTTTGCCACCGTGAAATTGGTGCCGCCGCCGGCGAGCGCGAAGCCGACGAGCGTATCGCGCGAGATGCGGTAATCGGCGCCGACTGCCGTGCCGTACAAATTGCTCGTGGTGCTGTTCGAGCCGGCGATGGTATTGCCATCGGTCCGCTGCGATCCACCGAAGCCTGCGGCCCAGACGCTCCAGCGCGGCGCGAAGGACTGCGCGACCGGCGCCTTGGTGGACATGGCCGCATAGGCGTCGCGCTCGCTCGTCGAGCGTCGGTTGCCACGCGCGGCGTAGGCCAGGCTGTCCTCCGCATACGCGTTCGGCGCGCCACCCGCGCTGACGGGGTCGCCGCGGCCGGCAACGAAGGGGTCCGTCATCACGCCTACGAACTGCGTCATCGCATTGAACGTCGTCTGCTGCGGCGCGCTGCCGACTTCGCCGGAGAGCTGCGTCAGGCCGGCCGGTGTCAGGCCGCCGAACACGCTCGCGATCGAGCCGTTGCTGTTGAAGAAGTTGATGATCGCACTGCCGACGCCTTGTTGATTGCCGTTCAGGCTGCCGGAGGGCGGCGCGAAGACCAAAGCGAGATCGAGATACGCGTCCTTCGCGTCGTAGCTCAGGCTGGCCTTGAAACCGGACGGCAGGTTGGTGTTGACCAAAGAAGCAAAGGTGCCGCTGACGCCGCCTGTGGCGCTGACGATGGTATATTGCTTGGCGACATAGGCGCCTGGGGCAAAGCTCGCATTCACCGTCGCGCCGCCGAGCGTCGCGCTGCCGGCCACGCTCACGCGGTCGGCAACGGCTGGCGTGACTTCGAGGAAATAGCTCGCCGCCGCCGTGAGCACGAGATTCCCTGATACGTTGAAGGTGCCCGGCGAATTGCCCGGAGATAGCGTGCCGCCATTCAGCGTGAGATTGCCGACGGTGCCGCTGCCGCCGATGGTGCCGCCGGCATTCACCGTGGTCAGCGAGGAAGAGGAGATATCCCCGTTTACGACAAGCTTGCCGCCGGTGACGTTGGTCATGCCGGTATAGTCGCTGGTGCCGGTCAGCGTCTGGGTGCCGCCAGCCAACGTCAGGCTACCAGTGCCATGAATGCCGCCGGCGAAACTGCCCGACGCGCTCGACAATGTCAGCGCCTGGCCGCCGAGCAAAACCGAACCGCCGGCAACGCCCGAAAGCGACGTGATCGTCGCGCCGCTCGTCGTCCCCGAAATGTCGAATGTGCCGGCATTGATAAAGTTGACGCCATTTGACGACGCGATGCTGCCGGCGCCGGATAGCGCCAGCGTGCCGCCGTTGATGGTGGTCGTGCCGGAGTAGTTGTTCGCGCCCGACAGCGTCAACGTGCCGGCGCCCGTCTTGGTGAGCGAACCCGTGCCGGAGAGTGTTGAGGCCAGCATCACGTTGTTGTTGTTGGTATCGAGCGTCGCGCCATTGCTGCCGAACGCTCCGAGCTTCCCGGAAATGTCTGACGTATTGCCGGTTGCCCATTGCAGGCCGCCGCCGTTCAGCGTCACCTGGCCAGAGCCGAAATTGTTGGCCGCGTTGAAGTTGATCAGGCCGCCGGTCACCGTGGTGGCACCGGTGTAGTTCGTGTTGGCGCCGGTCAGCGCCAGTATTCCTGCGCCGCTCTTGGTGAGCTCGCCGGCGCCGGCCACGGCATCGGCGCCCGCCAGCGTCTGCGTGCCGCTGCCGATGTTCATCACCGTCGCCG
>JAQSDT010000248.1 GCA_029946075.1 bacterium
TTGCCTCCGTCGCTGCGCGAGATTTCTCCCGCACAACTTGACGCCAGCAAGGGCGACGTCAGGACCACACGACTTCACCGTACGCGCTGCGTGCGTTCGTCTGCGCAACGCCTCGCGTCCACCGCATCCCACCGCGCGTTCGTGACGATCGCGATCCGCCCCTCGTAACGGGTGAGACGGGCGGAGTTATAGTTTTGATTTGCCCGACGGGTTAAGCGGAATATTTTTGTGAGACGGGATGGACAAGGTTTTGGGTGATTTGCCCGTCGGGTTGATTTGTCGCGGGCAGAGCCGAACTTTTCCCTTGCGGACAACGCAACACAACCATTGCGCAATCAGAACATCAGTTAATGATACAGCTACTGCGGACCGCTATTTGTCCTTCCTGCGGCCTATTCGTTTCCACTCTTACCGGTAAGCGCTTCCCGCGCCTTGGACTCGTCTCAATGAAAGATCAAAAAACAATCGCCCTCGAAAATTCCAGCGGCTTCGTTGTATTCATGCCCTGGGTGACGCTTCCGCACAGCATCCGCATAGGCCGTTTTCGCTTCCAACCATTACGCGTGAACGAAATTGACACGGTGATAGACAGAGAGATCACAGACACCATCAAGAGTGCTCTGAATTGTTATGTACGAAAAAACGGGAAACCCATCGAAAGTTGTACGATGGTCTTTCGGTCAAGTGGCGATCGGTCTTGGGATATCCCACGAAAGAGTTGGGACTCGGCCGTCGGAGCCGCAAAGACGCTAGCGCTAGCTTGCCTTGCTGAACAGCGCTTCTTTGAGGGACACTTCAGCCCCCATCTGAACGCGACCATGTTCCGCATAATTGGACAAGGAGTCAGCGCGGGCTCCGATCAAATTGCTCCTTTTTTCTCCAGACGCGGCGGCGGATTGCAGATCGGCGGCTTACGTTTCAAGGACGTTGTATTTCAGCGACCACCCCAAATAGAGGGCACCTCTTGCGACGTAATTAATGAAGGCCTCTTGAGGGCAATTGAACGGGCTACGCGCACGAAGTGCGGAGCCGCTCAAGCGATACTCGCCTCTCTTGAAACTTTCCTGCTCGCAAACACCGAATCACCCGAGCTCGATGCGGATAGCTGCATAGCGTTGTCGGCTATTGCGTTCGAAAGATTGATTGAACCCTCCGCCAACACCGCCCAAGGCCTAGCCGCTGCGTTTAGCGATTATTGGGCTCCATTTACCAACTTAACCGTTGAAAAATCCAAACGAACGAAGCCAGACGACAAGTACAAGCTAGTGCAAGCCTCGTGGCCAATACACCGCAAATGGATGAAGGAACTCTACGAAGCTCGAAGCGCGACCGTCCATCGAGGATCACGATCGGAATTCACTAAAAATTGGACGACCGAACAGCACCTTGTTATCGCAGCGTTTGCATACCCTCTTGTGGTCAAGCTTCGGCTAGCGGAAGAAGGATTGTATTCACCGAGCGACAAAGAGCTTGCCTCGTTTGAAACCTTTGATCTGTTGCTTGATAGCAGCTGGGGCAGAGGTTGGCGCAAACCTCCAGAATGGTCGGCGATCCTATCGATGGCCGAGGGCGCACGGGCAATCCACGCAGCAGTTGAAAGGGCGACAAGAAAGGTTTCCGAAGATGATGAGCAGAGGCTTTCGTGAGGGAACATCATGTCGAATTAACGGAAATCGCCCTCTCCCTTCCTTCCAGCCACCCCCGTCGCGCACCCAAAGAAAAACCTCGAAACTCCACCTCGAACCCCTGCTCGCGCAGCATCGTCGCGAGCTGCTCTGCGCTGCCGAAATTGCTCGTGTAACTGCCGATCATCGAAAAGTCCTGCGCGCCGCGCAGCAGGATGCGCTCGATGAGCGGCAGGAGGAATTTGAAGTGGAAGAGATAGAGCGGCCGCAGCCACCAACCCTTGGGATCCGACGCCTCGATCATCGAGAAGACGCCGCCGGGTTTCAGCACGCGCGCGATCAGGGCGGCCAGCCTTGCATGCTGTTCGGCGTTGAAGGTCTTCAGGCCGAAGGTCGAGATGATGAAGTCGGCGCTTTCGGACGGCAGCTCGCTGGCGAACACATCGCGGCCCGAGCACCGGTCGAAGACGCCCTTGACGAACTGGGGGTCGTAGATGTCGGTCGTTGCCGTTCCCCTCGATCGTCCCTTTTGCCTCGCTATCAGGCCGGGCGCTTTCGGCCGGCGGAAGCCTTTTGCGGATAGATCGTCTCGCCGCGCTTGAGCATCGCGACCAATGTCGCAACCTTCTTCGCGCGTCCGGCGGCCGTCTTCATGTTGTGAACGCGGAAAGCCAGAGCGAAACGGTTCTGCGCGTTGAGTTTCGCAAGCATGGCCCTTGCCTTCGGCTCGGCATCGATCGCCGCCTGGAGATCGGCTGGGATCGTCATGTCCTTGCCGCTCTTGTAGGCGCGCGCCCAGCGTCCGTCGGACTTGGCGAGGTCAACCTGCTTTTGCCCGTGTTCCGTCATCCGGCCTTCGCCGATCAACCGTGCGACATTGTCGACGTTGATCTGGCTCCAGATGCTTTTGGCAGTGCGTGGCGTGTAGCGCTGCAGAAAACTCTTGTCGTCGAAACCCTTGCGTAGGCCATCGATCCAGCCCCAGCAAAGCACGACGTCAATGGCCTGCTTCGGCGTGATCGACTTGAGGCCTGAATCGACCTTGTGGATCTTGATCCAGATTTCGGCTGCGTCGTCGTGATGTATGCCGAGCCACTTATAGAAGCTCTCCGCATCCTTGAACGCGCGGATAGTGTCAGGATCGATTTTGACAGGCGCCATCAGCGATTCCGCTCAGTCCGCCAAACGCACTCTGCCGGAACCGAACCGCTGAACATCCACGCCTACTCCCACTCGATCGTCCCCGGCGGCTTGCTCGTCACGTCGTACACCACCCGATTGACCCCCTTCACCTCGTTGATGATCCGCGTCGCGGTCTCGCCGAGGAATTTCATGTCGAAGGGGTAGAAGTCGGCGGTCATGCCGTCGGTGGAGGTGACGGCGCGGAGGCCGACGACGAATTCGTAGGTGCGGCCGTCGCCCATGACGCCGACGGTTTTCACCGGCAGCAGCACGGCGAAGGCCTGCCAGATGGTGTCGTAGAGGCCGGCTTTCCGGATCTGGTCGATGTAGACGGCATCGGCCTGGCGCAGGATGTCGAGCTTCTCTTTCGTGATGTCGCCGGGGCAACGGATGGCGAGGCCCGGGCCCGGGAACGGGTGGCGGCCGACGAAGATTTCGGGCAGGCCGAGCTCGCGGCCGAGCACGCGGACCTCGTCCTTGAAGAGTTCGCGCAAGGGTTCGACCAGTTTCATGTTCATGCGCGCCGGAAGGCCGCCGACATTGTGGTGCGACTTGATGGTGACCGACGGCCCGCCGGTGAAGGAGACGCTCTCGATCACATCAGGGTAGAGCGTGCCTTGCGCGAGGAAGTCCGCGCCGCCGATTTTTTTGGCCTCGGCGTCGAACACGTCGATGAAGAGGCGCCCGATGGTCTTGCGCTTCACCTCGGGGTCGGTGACCCCGGCGAGCTCGCCGAGGAATTGCTTCGAGGCATCCACATGCACCAGCGGGATGTTGTAGTGGTGGCGGAACAGGTCGACGACGGTCCTGGCTTCGTCGAGCCGCAGCATGCCGTGGTCGACGAACACGCAGGTCAGCTGGTCGCCGATCGCCTCGTGGATCAGTACCGCGGCGACGGCTGAATCGACGCCGCCGGAAAGGCCGCAGATCACCCTGCCCTTGCCGACAGAGCTGCGGATTTTTTCGATCGCTTCCTCGCGAAACGCGCGCATGGTCCAGTCGCCGGTCAGGCCAGCAACCTTGCGGACGAAATTGCGGATCAACTTGGCGCCATCCGGCGTATGCACCACTTCGGGGTGGAACATCAGGCCGTAATATTTGCGCTTCTCGTCCTGGATCACGGCGAACGGTGCATTCGCGCTGACGCCGGCCACACTGAAGCCCGGCGGCATTTTGGTGATGCGGTCGCCATGGCTCATCCAGACCTGGTGCTTCTCGCCGAGCGACCATGTGGATTCGAACAGATGGCTGGCCGCCTTCACCTCGACATCGGCGCGGCCGAATTCTCTGGCATGGCCGCCCTCGACCTCGCCGCCGAGCTGGGCCGCCATGGTCATCTGGCCGTAGCAGATGCCCAGAACCGGCACGCCGGAATCGAAGATCTTTTGCGGGGCGCGGGGCGAGCCGGCTTCGTGCACGGATTCGGGGCCGCCGGAGAGGATCACCGCTTTCGGCTTCATCTCGTCGAAGGCGGCTTCCGCCTTCTGGAACGGCACGATCTCGGAATAGACGCCCTCCTCGCGCACCCGGCGCGCGATCAGTTGCGTCACCTGACTGCCGAAATCGACAATCAGAATCTTGTCATGCGCCGAGGCCACTGAAGGCGTCGACGGTTCGCGGGCTTGCTGTGCGGCTGTCATGGCAAGCCAATACAGGGCGGGCGACGGCGTCGCAACCGCGAGGATGAGATGGCCCACATCCTTCTTTGCGACCCCTTTTCACAATCTCTTTTCACGATCTTTTGGGGGGCTGGACAGATCAAAATAGGTCAGTATTATTGACCTACTTTGCCCCAACGAGGACAAAGCGGAAAACGGAGGAAACCATGCAAGGCGAACATCACGATGCTTCGTATCTCGCTGCCTTTGGCCGGGAGTGGATCGAGACCTGGAATACCCACGATCTGGAGCGGATCCTGGCGATGTATTCCGACGACAGCGAGATGACCACCGACAGGATCGTCGCCATCGGCCTCGCCGCCAGCGGCACCCTGCGCGGCAAGGACATGCTTCGCGTCTATTGGGGCAAGGGGCTGCAGCTGATTCCGAACCTGCACTTCACCCTGATCGATACCTATGTCAGCCCCGACAGCGTCGTCGTGTTCTACCGGAACGAACGCGGCAAGCAGATTTGCGAATATCTGCGGCTTAATGCGGAGAACAAGATCATGCAGGGCTCGGCGAACCATCTGCATTGAGGGTGCGAAGCCGTCACCGCGAGCGCAGGCATCGTAGGGTGGGCAAAGCGCAAGCGTGCCCACCATCTATGGCGAATGCTGTGGATGGACGGTG
>JAQSDT010000249.1 GCA_029946075.1 bacterium
CACATGATCTGGATCGGCGACCGCACCCGCCAGCTCGATCACGGCCATGTCGAATATTTCCGCGGCATCAAGAACCCGATCGGCCTGAAATGCGGCCCGTCGCTGAAGCCGGATGAACTGCTGAAGCTGATCGACATCCTCAATCCCGACAACGAGCCGGGACGGCTGACGCTGATCAACCGTTTCGGCTCCGACAAGGTCGCCGATCATCTGCCGGGCCTGATCCGCGCGGTGAAGCGGGAAGGGCGCGTCGTGGTCTGGTCCTGCGATCCCATGCACGGCAACACCATCACGTCGACCTCGGGCTACAAGACCCGGCCGTTCGACCGGGTGCTGTCGGAAGTGAAGTCGTTCTTCGCGATCCATCGGGCCGAGGGCACCCATGCCGGCGGCGTGCATCTGGAAATGACCGGGCAGGACGTCACCGAATGCATCGGCGGCGCGCGCGCCATCACCGACGAGGACCTCAACGACCGCTATCACACGGTCTGCGATCCCCGTCTGAACGCCGAACAATCGATCGATATGGCCTTCCTGATCGCCGAACTGCTGAAGCAGGAACGCGTGGCCAAGGAAAAGCCGATGCCGGCCGCAGCAGGACTGTAACTTGCTGCGACTTTGGCGGGCCACGATCAATACGCGTAACGGGCTCGCCTTTGCGATCCGGTCGGAGCAGGCTGTCCGCGAGGAACTGTTTGCGCTGGCGCTGTCGATCCCGCTGGCCTGGCTGATCGGCGTGACCGTCATGCGCCGTGTCGAACTGGTCATGGCGGTGGCGTTCGTGCTCGTCGTCGAGATCCTCAACACGTCGATCGAGAAACTCGCCGACCGCCTGACGACCGAGCACGATCCCCAGATCGGGCGCGTCAAGGATATGGGCTCGGCCGCGGTCGGCGTGGCGCTCTTGATGGCCGGCGCCTTCTGGCTGTTCGCCATCGCCGAACGCATAGGCGCTTTCTAAAGCAGACGATTGAAGTTTCGCGTTGTGCAGGGCACCATAAGCGTATGAGCGAAACCACCTTCAAGATCACGCTGGCGCAGTTGAACCCGACGGTGGGCGATGTCACCGGCAATGCCGCCAAGGCGCGCGCCGCGCGCGAGAAGGCGAAAGCCGACGGCGCAGACCTGCTGGTATTCCCCGAATTGTTCATCACCGGTTACCCGCCGGAAGATCTGGTGCTGAAGCCGGCCTTCCAGGTTGCCTGCCGCACGGCGATCGAGGAGCTGGCGCGCGAGACCGCGGGCGGCGGGCCTGCCGTGCTGATCGGCACGCCGTGGGTCGAGGACGGCAAGCTCTATAATGCCTGCGCGCTGCTCGATCAGGGTCGCATCGCGGCGCTTCGCTACAAGGCGAATTTGCCGAACTACGGCGTGTTCGACGAAAAGCGCCTGTTCGCGCGGGGACCGGCTTCCGGTCCGGTGACCGTGCGCGGCATTCGCGTCGGCGTCCCCATCTGCGAGGACATCTGGCTCGAAGAATCCGAGGAATACGAGAACGTCGTCGAGTGCCTCGCCGAGACCGGTGCGGAAATCCTCGTGGTGCCGAACGGCTCGCCTTACGCGCGTGACAAGAACGATCTGCGGCTGTCGATCGCGGTCGCCCGCGTTACCGAGAGCGGTTTGCCGCTGGTCTATCTCAACCAGATCGGCGGACAGGACGAACTGGTGTTCGACGGCGGCTCGTTCGCGCTCAACGCCGATCTTTCGGTCGCCGCGCAAATGCCGGCGTTCGAGGAGAGCATCGTTACGCTGAACTGGACCAGGGGCGCCGACGGCTGGCGCTGCTCGGGGCCTGTCGTGCCGCTGGTCGAAGGCGACAAGGGTGATTACGCCGCCTGCGTGCTGGGCCTGCGCGATTACGTCCGCAAGAACGGCTTTCCCGGCGTGCTACTCGGCGTCTCCGGCGGTATCGATTCGGCGCTGTGCGCGGCGATTGCGGTCGACGCGCTCGGCGCCGAGCATGTCCGCGGCGTGATGCTGCCGTTCCGCTACACCGCGCAGGTCTCGCTCGATGACGCCGCAAAACTCGCAAAGGCGCTCGGCTTTCCCTACGAGGTGCTGCCGATCGCGGATGCCGTCAACGGTTTTGAAAAGATACTCTCCATTCCGTTCGCTGGATTGCCGCGCGACATCACCGAAGAAAACCTGCAGGCGCGTACCCGCGGCACGCTGTTGATGGCGCTGTCGAACAAGACCGGCGCGATGGTGGTGACGACCGGCAACAAGTCGGAAATGTCGGTCGGCTACGCCACGCTCTATGGCGACATGAATGGCGGCTTCAATCCGATCAAGGATATCTACAAGACCGAAGTGTTCCGCCTGTCGAGCCTGCGCAATGAATGGAAGCCCGACGGCGCGCTGGGCCCGTCGGGCGAAGTCATTCCGGTCAACATCATCATCCGGCCGCCGACGGCGGAACTGCGGGAAAACCAGACCGACCAGGATTCGCTGCCGCCCTACGACATGCTTGATGGCATTCTCGAACGCCTCGTCGAGCGCGAGGAGCCGCTGGCGACGATCATCGCGGCAGGGTATCCCGCCGACGTCGTGACGCGGATCGATCGCTTGTTGAACATCGCCGAATACAAGCGCCGTCAGGCCGCGCCGGGCGTGAAAGTGACCGAAAAGAATTTCGGCCGCGACCGCCGCTATCCCATCACCAACCGCTTTCGCGACAACGGCAAGGCGCTGCAGGAGCCGGACGATAAACTGGTCGCGCGCGCAGGGCGCGCGTCGGCCGAAGCGTTCGAGGGGTGACTATCCCGCTCTATCTCCTCATCCTGAGGAGGCCGCGCAGCAGACGTCTCGAAGGATGCAGGCCACATGGTTCGAGACGCGCTTCGCGCTCCTCACCATGAGGGTCTTATAGTAGGGTTTTTGCGAGCTTACTGCTTCGGCTGAATGAACGTCGGGCCGACCGTGCGGATCGGCTTGTTCTTGTCGTCGGCCGTTGCGGCCGCCGGGTCCGCCGGTGCTGGTGTGGCCGGAGCGGCCGTGGTGGCGGCGGGAGTTGCGCCCTTTTTCGCAGGCGGCGTCTGCGCGGCCTTCGGCTGCGCGCGCTGCTGCATCTTTTTCGCGCTTTCCTCGGTGACGATGATGTCACCCTCGACGCCCTTGTCGTCGACCGATTTCAGCGCGTCGGACCAGGTCTGGCCAGCGGCCTTGCAGGCGCAGGCGGCGTTGAACTCGGTGCGGAACTTGAACGCGTTCGGCAGCGAGGTGTAGGTCTGGCCGCTGAGCGACACCGCCGCATTGATGTCTTCGCCGGGATTGCGATAGGTGAACAGCGTCGCTTCCGTCGCCGGGCACAGTGCCTTGCAGCTCTTTTCGTCGTCCTGGAAGCGTGCCTGATAGGTCGCGAACGACACCGGGAAATACGCGCCGTCGCAGGTGCGCACGCAGACGGTGCGGAACGTGCCGGAGGGCGGGCCGAGTTCGCCGCTCGGCGGCGCGATTGGATTGTTGCCGAACAGATTGTCGATGAAGTTGCCGCCGCTGCGCGCGGCTGCCGCATATTGCGGGCCGCAATTGTTCTGCGCCAGCGCCGTCAGCACCGAACGCCTTTGATTTTCGCGATCGGCGCCGCCGATGCCGCCGCTGCGCAGCCGTTCGAGGCTGACCGTGATCTGGTCGAGATTGCCGCGCATCTGCTGGATCTGGTTGTTGACCGGACCGCACTGCGCCGACTGGCCGTTGAACAGCGAGAAGAAGCCCGAGCTTTCGCAGCCCATGCGCTTGGCCTGCAGCGTGACGCGGTCGAGTTCGGCTTGCTGCCGGGTCTGGGAATCCTGATAGCGGCGGATCTGTTCATCCTTGGCCGGGTCGCCGGAGCCGGCGCCGCGGTCGATCGCGCTCAATTGTCCCTCGAGCCGGATGCAGATCGGGTTGCCCTGCGCGCCCTGTTGCGGCGGCGGCGCGGCGCCGGGCTGCATCTGCGCGAACGCAGGCGCGGCCGCGCCTGCAAGGCCGAACAGCACGGCGCAGGTCAGGGTCCAGCGGGAGAGGAAGGCGTTACCTGTATCGAGCATATCCGGCCATTGAAACTGATCCGCGCGGCATCAAAACCCAGATGGCGCGGACAAGGCGGCAAGTTTGCGGCCAAGGCCGCATCCAATACCTGCTTCTCGGGGCATCGTCACGCCGTTTCGAGGCGTGGATAAGGCCATCCACCCCTTGATTTTTGGGAACCGCTTCTTACCGCTGGCAGGTGATGGCGACGTATTCGCCGCAGGTGCTGCCCGAACATTTCTCGCCGCCGGCACTCGAGACCGCGCCGGTGATCTCGTCGGGATCGACGCGGCGATAGGCGCTGGCGGATGCAAATTCGCGGGACTGGCAGTAGGAGCGGGCGGCATGGGCGCCGCACTTCTCGCCTCTGGCCAGGCACTGGTCGACACCGTAGCCGTCGCCCTGGTTGGCGATGATGAAGACGCGGCTGTCGGCGGATGCGGCCGAGGCGGCGAACAGGAACGCGCTGGCAATAAGGGCTGATGAAATTCGCATGGAGGGCACCGGACAGAAAAATGGACCGCCCGGCGAAAATAGGCCCAATTCGTTAATAATGATTAACCATGAGGCCCCCGGGGACGGGGTGATGCGGCCTGTTCGGCCCCAA
Source organism: bacterium (assembly GCA_029946075.1). Lineage (GTDB taxonomy): Bacteria > Pseudomonadota > Alphaproteobacteria > Rhizobiales > Xanthobacteraceae > Bradyrhizobium. Next base: position 4,616 of record JAQSDT010000249.1, read on the forward strand.
ATCGGGCACAAGCAAGGCCTTGACGACGTCCTCATGATACCGCAATGGTGGAACCATGAACGGTCACCTCGCCATCTGCAGCATTTGCCGCGAGATTATTAGCTAGCGATTCGCTGGCTGAGGCCGTCTTTTCTCAAAAATGAGATCACTGGACGCCCGGCCGCAAGGATTGGGTTTTCCATGCATTTGCGACTCTACGATACCTTGACCAAGGAGAAGCGGCCGTTCACGCCGCTCGATGCCGATAGCGTCCGCATGTATGCCTGCGGACCGACGGTCTACGACTTCGCGCATATCGGCAACGGCCGCGCGGCGATTGTGTTCGACGTGCTGTTCCGCGTGCTGCGCCATCGCTACGGCGCCGGTCATGTGAAATACGTTCGGAACATCACCGACGTCGACGACAAGATCAACGTGCGGGCTGCGCGCGATTATCCCGGCGTGCCGCTGAACGAGGCGATCCGCAAGGTCACCGAGACGAC
>JAQSDT010000250.1 GCA_029946075.1 bacterium
AGAAGGCGAAGCGCATGCTGTTCACCGGCGACAAGATCACCGGCATCGAGGCCGCCGCGCTCGGGCTGGTGCTGAAAGCCGTTCCGGCCGACAAGCTCGATGAGGAGGTCGACGCGCTGGCGCATCGCATGGCGACCGTGCCGCAGAACCAGCTGATGATGCAGAAGCTGATGGTCAATCAGGCGCTCTACAATATGGGCCTGATGGGCACGCAGATGGTCGCGACCCTCTTCGACGGCATCACCAGGCATTCGCCGGAGGGCCTGAACTTCAAGCGCCGCTCGGAAGCGATGGGCTGGAAGCGCGCCGTCGACGAGCGCGATCAGGGCACGTTCGACTGGACCACCAATCAGCCGATCACGCAGAACAGGTAGCTTAAACCCTCATCCAGAGGAGCTTGCGGAGCGGGCATCTCCGAGGATGAAGGCCCCAGATAGGCTTTCATGGTTCGAGACGCCGCTCCGCGGCTCCTCTCCATGAGGGTCTCAATGCCCACCGACGATCTCCGGCACCCGTCCCGCCGGCGGCGTGTTTCGGCTGCGCTGGGTGCGGACGATGCCGTCGATGATGGTCATGCCGATGCCGGGGAGGTCGCCGAGCTGGACGCTGTGCAGGATATTCTTGCCCGGCGAGTGCTGCGCCATGTCCATGATGACGAAATCGGCGGAGCGGCCGATCTCGATGATGCCGCAGTCGAGTTCGCGCATGCGGGCGGTATTGCCGGTGGCGAGACAGAAGGCGATTTCGGCGGGGAGCTCACCGAGCGAAGACAGCAGCGAGACCATGCGCAGAATGCCGAGCGGCTGCACGCCGGAGCCGGCCGGCGCGTCGGTGCCGAGGATCACGCGATGCAGGTCGCCCATCTCACGGGCGGTGCGCAGCGTGAACAGCGCCGAACGTTCGTTGCCGTTGTGAACCAGTTCCAGCCCGCGCTTGCAGCCTTCACAGATGCAGCGGATCTGGTCGTCGGGCAGCGCCGTGTGGCCGCCATTGATATGGCCGACCACGTCGGTGTCGGCCTCCAGCACCACGTCCTTGTCGATCAGGCCGGAGCCGGGAATCGAAGGCCCGCCGGTGTGGATGGTGCTCTGGATACCGTATTTGCGTGCCCAGCCCACCATTCGGCGCGCCGTCGGACCGTCCTTGACGCCGCCGAGGCCGACTTCGCCGAGCAGCTTGACGCCGGCTGCGGCCAGATCCTTGAAATCGTCCTCGACCATTTCGCTTTCGATCACGGGGGCGCCGGCGTGAATCTTCACGCCGCCGGGGCGCAGGTTCCAGAACGAGCGCTGCGCGAAGATCGCCATCGCCTTGAGGCCGACGACGTCGCGGGGCCGCCCGGGCATGTGGACCTCACCTGCGGAGATCATGGTGGTGACGCCACCGTGCAGATAGCTGTCGATCCAGCCCATCTGGTTTTGCCGCGGCGTCCAGTCGCCGGCGACGGGGTGGACGTGGCTGTCGATCAGTCCGGGGGCCACAGTCGTTCCGTTGGCGTTGACGACGGTGGTGGCACCCTCGGTATCGCAGTCCTTGAGGCGGCCGACGGCCGATATCTTGCCGTTCACGGCCACGATCGTGTCGGCGTCCAGGATCGGCTTTTCCAGGGCCCCCGACAGCAGCAGCCCGATATTCTTGATCACCAGCTTGCTCGGGCCGGTTGCCTGGGGTGCGTCGTGGGCCATGGTTTATCCTTTTTGTTCAATGCCTTCGCCGCGCATTCTGCCCGCGGCTTGACGGTCGGATCAAGCTGGATTATTCATTCGTACACGAATGATCGTATACAAATGATTTCGCCGGTCAATCCGGCTTGCAGGTCAGGGAAGCGGTGCGATGAGCAACTTCAACCAGGAAAGCGTTCTCAGCGTCCATCACTGGACCGACACGCTGTTCAGCTTCACCACCACCCGCGATCCCTCGTTCCGCTTCCGGAACGGCGAGTTCACCATGATCGGGCTCAAGGTCGGCGAGAAGCCGCTGCTCCGCGCCTATTCGGTCGCCAGCGCCAATTATGAGGACCGGCTCGAATTCTTCTCGATCAAGGTGCCGGACGGTCCGCTGACCTCCCGCCTGCAGCACCTCAAGCAGGGCGACGAGATCATCGTCAGCCGCAAGGCCACCGGAACGCTCGTCATCGACAACCTCGAGGATGGCCGCAACCTCTATCTGATCGGCACCGGCACCGGCCTTGCACCGTTTCTGTCCGTGATCAAAGACCCCGAGACCTACGAGCGCTTCGAAAAGGTTGTGCTGCTGCACGGCTGCCGCCACGTGAACGAGCTCGCCTATGGCGAGATGATCACCGAGCGGCTGCCGAACGACGAGCTGATCGGCGACTACATCCGCAACCAGCTGATCTATTACCCGACCGTGACGCGGGATCCCTTCCACAACCGTGGCCGCATCACCGACCTGATCGAATCCGGCAAGCTGTTCTCCGACATCGGCCTGGCCTTGCTCGATGCCGTCCACGACCGCGTCATGATCTGCGGCAGCCCGGCCCTCGTCGCCGACACCCGCACGCTGCTGAACGGCAAGGGCTTTGCCGAAGGCAATCATGGCGAGCCGGCGCAGTTCGTCGTCGAGAAGGCGTTCGCGGAGCGCTGATTTCTTCGCGCGACACTCGTCCTACCTCTCACGGTGAGGAGCGCGTAGCGCGTCTCGAACCATGCGGCCACCGTCGTGGCCTCGTCCTTCGAGACGCTGCTGCGCAAGCTCCTCAGGATTGAGGAGATGGATTACCTGGCGGCGCAACCTGGAACTATTCAAATCAAGAAAATGCGTTTGCGGCGTGGAAGAAAATTGAAAGGCCGGGGTCTCGCGGGCACTTGCCCGTTTGCTGGCGGGCAGCGCCCTATCATTCAGCCTGATCGAGACGTTCGCCGAGCAGCCTTACGATCCGGCTTGCGGCGGCGAGGTCATTCACCGCGATGCCTCGTGCCAGGGCATTTACCCACGGCACCTGCAGTTCCGTGGCGACAGCAAAGGCACCTTGACCTTTGCGGGTCAGCGTCACGAGGTGTGCGCGGAGATGATGCGGGTTGGGGCGGAGTTCGACGAGTCCGTCGTCCCGCATCTCGTTGACGATGCGCTGAACACCCTGCCGGTTCAGGCCCATGCTGCGGGCCAGCCACGCCACCGGTTGCGGACTGGCGGCCAGCGCGATGGCGCCCAATACCTGCCAGCGTGCGCTGGACAGGCCGAGGTCGCCGACAAGGCGGTCGCCGGCTGCGAGCAGGCGCCCGTTCAGCCGGAAAATCGCCAGCACGAGTTCGGTGAGGGCTTCGCCGCCGGCGGAATGTCGCTTTCCTGTCATTTGACTATTAGTACCCATAATGACAACATATTGTCAATTAGGGTGAAGAGGAGTTCATGAATGCTTTCAGGACAACTGGCGTTGATCGGTGCAGCCGCGTTTGCCGGCGCCGCCTTCTACATCAATTTCGCCGAACAGCCGGCGCGGCTCGGCCTCGATGACCGCAGCCTGCTGCGGCAATGGAAACCGAGCTACGCGCGCGGCTTTACGATGCAGGCGAGCTGTGCGGTCATATCGGGGGTGCTCGGCATGATCGCGTTCTGGCTGACGCGCGACTGGCGCTGGATCGCCGGCGCGGTGCTGATCCTCGCCAATTGGCCCTATACGCTGCTGGGGATCATGCCGACCAACCGGCTGCTGAACGCGGTCGACGAGCAGGATGCTGGCGCCGACACGCGCTTGCTGATCGAGAAATGGGGCGGGCTGCACGCGGTGCGAACCGGCCTCGGCATTGCCGCGACGCTTTCCTTTCTGTGGGCGCTCAACTGAGCGGCGACGCGCAGGCCTACGGTTTGCCTGCCTTGTAGGCATCGAGGATTTGGGCGCAGACGGGGCCGGCCTTGCCGCACCAGGCGCGCTGCGCCGTCACCGCAGCCGATTGCAACGGTTCGGTGATCGCGGGCGCCGGGTTTTGATCGATCGTGACGCCGTTCTGGCGCATGCGCGCGTAGTTCTCCTGCAGCCGGGTCGAGAGCGCGAGCCACAATTCGGATTCGGTCTTGCGGCCGGCCGCATCGACGGCCTCCCGTTGATCCGCGCCCAGCGCGTCATAGGCGGCCTTGTTCACGGCAGCGACCGACAGCGGCAGCGAATAGGTGATCTCGCTGAAGTAGGGCAGATACTCCCAGAGCTTGCGGCCGGCGCCGCCGTCGCCGGAGGACAGCACGGCGTTGAGGCTGCCGTCGACGAGTTTCGGCATCGTGTCGGCAAAGCTGATCGACGCCGCCTTGGCGCCGACGCTGGCGAACACCTCGCTCGAGGTCTTGTCATAGGTGCGGATCGAGAGCGCGGACAGGTCGGCCGCGCCCTTCAGCGCCGTCTTCGACCAGATGCCGGACGGCGGCCACGGCGTCAGGTACAGCAACCGCAGACCCTTCCTGTCGAGCACGGCGGCGAGATGCGGCCGCGCGATTTCGGCGAGCCGCTTCGCATCCGCAATCGACGTCACCAGGAACGGCTGCGACGGCAAGGCAAAGATCGGATCTTCGGCCTCCAGCGCGCCGGCAAAGGCATCGCCGGCCTGCACCTTTCCTTCCGCGATTGCTGCCAGCATGCCGGCCGATTTGATGCCGGCCTTGGCATCGAAGCTCGGCTTGATCGTGAGCTTGCCGCCACTGAGCTCGCCGACGTTCCTGGTGAAGGCCGTTACGCCGACGCCAGGCATGGCGTTTTCGGGATATTCGGTCGGCATGTCCCAGGCGGTCTGGGCATGGGTCGCGGCGGGGTGTAGCAGCAGGAACGCAGCGGAAAGCAGACTGAGAATGCGCACGATTCCTCCAATCAATCTCGGGGCGGACTGACCGCCAGCCGCAGGAAACTCATCACGCATCCGAGCGCGGCAAAGCCTGCGCCGAGTGCCAATGCAAGCGTCGCGCCATCGTGGCCGCCGAGCGCAAAGCAAAGCGCGGCGAACGCAGCGCCCAGGGTCTGTCCGGTCAGCCGCGCGGTCGCGACGATGCCGCTGGCGCTGCCGCTGCGATGCGGCGGCGCGCTCGCCATCAGCGCGCGCAGATTGGGTGTTTGAAAGAAGCCGAAGCCGATGCCGCAGATGAT
>JAQSDT010000251.1 GCA_029946075.1 bacterium
TCGGAGGCGATCGGCGAGATCGTGATGGAGCATCTGCGCCAGCTCGACGACGTCGCCTATGTCCGCTTCGCCTCGGTCTATCGCAATTTCCGCGAGGCCAAGGATTTCGAGGCCGTGCTCGGCGAACTCTCCGGCGAAGACGACGCGCGGATCGCCACGTTGCGCAAATGATCTTCCGCATTCTGGAAGACCAGTACGGCCAAAAACTCAAGGACGCGAAGGCGGCGGACCAGCGGTTCATGCAGCTTGCGCTGTCGCTCGGCCGTCGCGGGCTTGGGCGCACCTGGCCCAATCCCGCCGTGGGCGCGGTCATCGTGAAGGATGGCGTCATTGTCGGCCGCGGCTGGACCCAGCCCGGCGGCCGGCCCCATGGCGAGCCCGAAGCATTGAAACGCGCCGGCGAAGCCGCGCGCGGCGCGACGCTCTACGTGACGCTGGAGCCCTGTTCGCATTTCGGCAAATCGCCGCCCTGCGTCGATGCCGTGATCGCCGCCGGCATCGCGCGCGTGGTATCGGCGATCGAAGATCCCAATCCGGAAGTGGCCGGGCAGGGGCACGCCAAACTTCGCTCAGCGGGCATTGTCGTCGATGTCGGTCTCGGCGCCGCCGAGGCGGCGCGCGATCACGCCGGGCATTTCCGCCGTATCCGCGACAAGCGTCCGCACGTCATCCTCAAGCTCGCCGTCTCCGCCGACGACAGGATCGCGGCTGCCGGCCACAAACCGGTCGCGATCACCGGCGAGGCCGCGAGGACGCGCGTACATCTGCTCCGCGCGCAATGCGACGCGATCCTGGTCGGCATCGGCACCGTGCTGGCAGACGATCCATTGCTCACCAGCCGCCTGCCGGGCATGGAGGCGCGCTCGCCGGTGCGCGTGGTGCTGGATCGCGCCTTGCGCATTCCCGGCACCAGCAAGCTGGTTCATTCCGCGCGGCAGACGCCGCTCTGGGTGATGACGTCGGATCTCGCCGAAGCGCCGGCTGCCGCCAAGCTCGGTGCCGCAGGCGCGCAGGTGATCCATGTCGTCGCCACGACCGATCCGCCGGGACTGGATCTGCCGGCCGTGCTGCATGCGCTCTCGGAAAAAGGCATTTCGCGGCTGATGGTCGAGGGCGGCTCGCGCGTGGCGTCTTCTTTCGTCGCAGCAGGCCTGGTCGACGAAATCTGGCTGTTGCGCGGGCCGGATATGATCGGTGACGGCGGCATTCCTGCACTGGACGCATTGCCGCTGTCGGCTATCGCCGGGTCGCCCGCCTTCAAGGAGCGTGCTAGCGAAAGCCTCGGCAACGACACCCTCACGATTTACGAGCGCGCATAAATGTTTACCGGAATTGTCACCGATGTCGGCGAGATCGCGGCCCTCACGCCGGTCGCGCAGGGCCAGCTGCACCGTATGCGGATCGCCTGCCGCTACGACCGGACGACGATCGCCGACGGCGCCTCGATCGCCTGCAACGGCGTCTGCCTGACGGTGGTCGCCTCCGGCGTCGAGGGCGACAAGACCTGGTTCGACGTCGATGCCGCCGCCGAGACGCTCGGCATGACCACGGCGAAAGGCTGGGCCAAGGGCACGAAGCTCAACCTCGAGCGCGCGCTGAAGATCGGCGATGAACTCGGCGGCCATATCGTCGCCGGCCATGCCGACGGCGTCGCCACTATCGTCCGGCGCGACGATCTGCCCGATATGGCCCGGTTCGAGCTTCGCACCACGCGCGAACTGGCGCGCTTTATCGCCACCAAGGGCTCGATCACGCTGGATGGCGTGTCGCTCACCGTGAATACGGTCGCCGATGTCGTGTTTTCGGTGCTGATCATCCCGCACACGCTGAGCGTCACCACGCTCGGCAGCTGGAAAGCAGGTAGCGAAGTCAATATCGAGGTCGACCTGATGGCCCGCTATGCGGCGCGGCTGTCGGAAATGAAGTGACAGGGTAGCTTACGGCGCTTAAAACGCCGGCTAATCCCTCATTCATCGCGGAACGGCCAACCAGCCGCGCCGATGAACGAAAACAAGCGATACAGAAAGCAGCTTGATGGCAGACGCACGGCGCGCACCGCTGAAGGACCAGACCGATATATCAGGCGCGCGCGCGCTGATCGTCGAGGCGCGGTTCTATGACGATATCCAGGACGCGCTGATGGAAGGCGCCGTCGCCGAGCTGAAGGCCGCCGGCGTCACGCATGACGTGCTGACCGTTCCCGGCGCGCTGGAGATTCCCGCCGCGATCGCGATTGCGCTCGATGCCGCCGAGAAGAACGGCAAGCCTTATGACGCGGCGATTGCGCTCGGCTGCGTGGTGAGGGGCGATACCATCCATTTCGAGATCGTCTCGATCGAATCCTCGCGTGCGCTGATGGACCTTGCCGTGGCGCGCAAGCTGCCGCTCGGCAACGGCATCATCACCGTCAACACCGACGAGCAGGCGTGGGCAAGGGCACGCGCCAGCGAACTGAACAAGGGCGGCGATGCCGCGCGCGCGGCGCTGGCGATGCTGCGCATCAAGCGCCGGCTGGCGAAGGCATAAGGCAAGGTAACGGGATGACTGACAAGAATTCCGCCAAGGGTCCCGAGAAGAAGGCCAACCGCCGCGGCGCGGCGCGGCTCGCGGCCGTGCAGGCGCTGTACCAGATGGATATCGCGGGCGCCGGGATCAACGACATCTTCGCCGAGTTCGAAAGCCACTGGCTCGGCAACGAGGTCGAGGGCGATAAGTATCTGCCGGCGGAAGCCGCGTTCTTCAAGGACGTGGTCGCCGGCGTCGTGCGCGATCAGGCCAGACTCGATCCGATCATCGACGACGCGCTGCAGGCGGGCTGGCCGCTCAAGCGCATCGACGCCATCCTGCGCGCGGTGCTGCGCGCCGGCTCCTACGAGCTTGAGCACCGCAAGGACGTCCCGGGCCGCGTGGTCGTGTCCGAATATGTCGACGTCGCGCACGCCTTCGTCGAAAAGGACGAGACCGGTATGGTCAACGCGGTGCTCGACCAGATCGCGCGCCAGTTCCGCGCCGACGAGTTCGCGCGTGGCTAGCGACCAGCCCGCGTCCGGCGAGGATTCGCTGATCGCGCGCTACTTTCGGCCGATCGCGACCGACCCGGGTGCCTTCAATCTCGACGATGACGCGGCGGCGCTGAGGCCTGACGGCAATGACGTCGTGGTGACGGTGGACGCCATCGTCGAAGGCGTTCACTTCCTCTCCGACGATCCCCCCGACACCATCGCGCACAAGGCGCTGCGGGTGAATTTGAGCGATCTCGCGGCCAAGGGCGCAACGCCGGCCGGCTTCGTGCTGACGCTGGCGCTGCGCAAAGACGACGAGGACTGGCTCAAACCGTTCGCGGCGGCGCTCGGCGAGGATGCCATGGCGTTCGGCTGCCCGCTGCTTGGCGGCGACACCGTGTCCACACCGGGCCCGCTGATGATCTCGGTCACCGCTTTTGGCCGCGTGCCGCCGGGCAAGATGGTTCATCGCAGCGGCGCAAGGCCTGGCGACCGGGTGATGGTGACGGGCACGATCGGCGACGCCGCGCTCGGCCTTGCCGTCCTCAGGGGCGGAAAGGTCCATGCGGCGACGGATGCGGCCGCCCGCGAGGCGCTGGTCGGTCGCTACCGCGTGCCGCAGCCGCGCGTGACGCTGGCGGAGATCGTCCGCAACCACGCCAGCGCGGCGATGGATGTCTCCGATGGATTGGCCGGAGATCTCGCCAAGCTCTGCCGCGTCTCCGGTGTCTCGGCCGTGATCGAGATGGAGCACGTTCCGCTGTCCGCGGCGGCGAGGGACCTGGTGTCACGCGGCATCGTCGGACGCGAGATGCTGGTCGCCGGCGGCGACGACTACGAGATCCTCTGCACGATCCCCGACGAGGGCGTCGCTTCGTTCGAAGCCGCCGCGCAATTTGTGGGTGTGGCGGTGCGTTCCATCGGAACCGTTGTCGATGGCCGTTTCGCTCCGAAATTCATCGACGGGCAGGGCGGGGAAATCGCGCTGGAACGGCTTTCCTACAGCCATTTCTGAGGGCTTCGGCGCGGCCGCGCCGGCTTTTATTTCCGGCCAGCCATTGCTATTCCGCGGAAAACCTATAGCTGTGAAGCCATTCGATTACCGCCGTGCCTTTTTGAACGCGCCCCGAGGGGCTTCTTCCAGAGACATCGTCGAGAACGGATTTGAATCCGCGCGATCGCCGCGCGGAATGAAAGCCAACGTGCTTTGGAGAAGAGAAAATGGCTACGGGAACTGTAAAGTGGTTCAACGGTCAAAAGGGTTTCGGTTTCATTGAGCCGAGCGATGGCAGCAAGGACGTGTTCGTGCACATCTCGGCCGTCGAGCGTGCCGGCCTCGGCGGTCTCGCCGAAGGTCAGAAGGTTCAGTTCGAACTCAAGACCGACAAGATGCGGGGCAAGGTCAGCGCGGAAAATCTGTCGCTCGCCTAAAGGCCTCGAAACGGTCGTTTCACGGATGTACTGGAATGGCTTGTGAGCCCGCTCGATCCCGATGGGATTGGGCGGGCTCTTGCATTTTGGAGCCGAGGCGCTGCCGAAAGGCGCTCCGGGCGGCAATCGGCCCGATGCTCTGAGCTGTGATTCCTTTCGAAAATCGACGTTTTTCGCCCTCCGCGGCGTTGCGCCGGGGGGGCGATTTTGGCATGGTCCCGCCGATTTGAGGCCACCCTTTTGGGCAGGGAAGGCCTCCATATTGTGCGCCCGCCGCGTTCGCGGTGAGGCGGGGGAACATCAAGGTCTGAGGCAACTTCAATGACAGCATTATGGGCGATTGTGCTCTGCGGAGCGCTTTCCATCGTTTACGCCATCTGGGCGACGTCTTCCGTTCTCAAAGCCGATGCGGGCAATCCGCGCATGCAGGAGATCGCAGCTGCGGTCGCCGAAGGCGCGCAGGCCTATCTCAAGCGCCAGTACATGACGATCGCCATCGTCGGCGTCGTGATCTTCGCGCTGCTGGCCTACTTCCTCGGCATGCTGGTCGCGGTCGGCTTCCTGATCGGCGCCGTGCTGTCGGGTGCGGCCGGCTTCATCGGCATGAACGTCTCGGTTCGCGCCAACGTGCGCACCGCGCAGGCCG
>JAQSDT010000252.1 GCA_029946075.1 bacterium
GAAGTGATCGCTCAGACCAGCGTGCGATAGACCGCCGCGATCGCGTGCGCTTCCGCCTGCAAGCTGAATTTTTCCACGACCCGTACGCGCCCGCGCTCGCCCATCGCAATCGCCGATGCCGGATCGCGCATCAGCGGCTCCAGCGCGGCAACCAGCGCCTCGACATCGCCAGGCGGTGTCAGCACGCCGGTGACGCCGTCCTCGACCACGAACTCCGCGGCCCCGGCACGCGCCGCGACCAGCGCCGCGCCGGACGCCATCGCCTCGATCAGCGTCAGGCCAAAACCTTCGTTGCGTGAAGTGAAGGCGTAGACCGTCAGCCGCCGGTACCAGCGCTGCACGTCCTCGATCCCGATCTCACCGGTCATGACGATGCGCGATTGCAGGCCGGCTTCCGCGACGCGCGCCTGCAGGCCGTTCGCAAACGCCTGCTGCTCCGGCACGACGGCGCCGACGATTACCGCGGTGAAATCCGGATAGCGCGGCAACAGCCGGCACATCGCCTCGACAAAGACGTCGGTGCCTTTTTGCGCGCGCACCCGCCCGAAGCAGCCGATCGCGTAGCGGCCCTGCATGTTTGCTTCGGCAAACGCCGCGGCGCGATCTATCGGCGGCGCATAGCTGTCGGTATCGACGCCGTGCACGACCACCGTTGCCTCGCGCCTTAGGAAAGACGCCGACAGCGCCGACGTCGCGATGATCGCGTCCATCTGCCGGATCAGCCAGCGCGTCAACCGCTTGTGATGGCGCTGCGCCGCCGAGGTGAACACCAGTTTCAGCGGCCAGCCGAGCGCGCGCAGCAACAGACCCGCGATCATCTCGTCATTGCGCCGCGCGTGCCAGATCAGCGGCGCTGGATGCCGCCACAGTTTCAACAGATCTGTGAATCCCATGCGCGCAATGCCGTCGGGCGCATGCGGGCCGAGCCATGCCGCACGGTAGATGGCGGCCAGTTTCGGCGCCACCATCCGGTTGGTCGCCGTGACGCCTGAATAGCGCCTGTGCAGATTCGGCACGATCAGCTGCAGATCACCGGCCAGATTGTTCTCGATCGGCACGTCAGGCTCCGTTTCGCTGGGTTCCTATACGCAACATTAAGCATAGTGGCCAGTTCGCTTGCGCCGAAACCCACTCTTCACCGCGTCCCGGCTAGCATCCTCTCGAATAAAGACGGGAGAGGATCGACCATGACCGTGCTTGTCACCGGTGGCGCAGGCTATATCGGAAGTCATATGGTTCATGCGCTGGTGGAAGCCGGCGAGAGCGTCGTCGTCGTCGACAATCTGTCCACCGGATTTTCCCATTTCCTGCCCGAAGGCGTGCCGCTGTTCATCGGCGATGCCGGCGACGAGAATCTCGTCGAGGGCGTGATCGCCCAGCACGGCGTCGACAGTATCATCCATTTCGCCGGCTCCGTCGTGGTGCCGGATTCGATGCGCGACCCGCTCGGCTATTACCGCAACAACACCATGACGACCCGCAGCCTGCTCAACGCCGCGGTCAAGGGCAATGTCAGCCGCTTCATCTTCTCGTCCACCGCCGCCGTCTACGGCAATCCGGACCAGGTGCCGGTGCCGGAGCATGCGCCGACGCGGCCGATGTCACCCTACGGCTCGTCGAAGCTGATGACCGAGATCATGCTGCACGACGTCGCCGCTGCGCATGGCATGAACTATGTCGTGCTGCGCTACTTCAACGTCGCCGGTGCCGATCCTCTGGGGCGCGTCGGTCTCGCCACCGTCGGCGCGACGCATCTGCTCAAGATCGCGGTGGAAGCCGCCACCGGCCAACGCGCCAAGATCGACGTGTACGGCACGGATTACCCGACACCCGACGGAAGCTGCATCCGCGATTTCATTCACGTCAGCGACCTCGCGCAGGCCCATCGCGCCGCGCTGTCCTACCTGCGCGGCGGCGGCAGCTCGATGACGCTGAATTGCGGCTACGGCCGCGGCTATTCCGTGCTGGAGACCATTGAGGCGGTGCGCCGGGTCTCGATGCGCAATTTCGCCGTGTCCTACGCGCCGCGCCGCCCCGGCGACATCATGACCATGGTGGCCGATACCACCCGTATTCGCTCGGCGCTGGACTGGACCCCGCGCTACGACGACCTCGAGACCATCGCGAGCCACGCGCTGGCCTGGGAGGAGAAACTGTTCGCCGAGCGCGGTGGGCTTCCCCAGCAGGCACAATCGGCCTGAAATCAAGCACTTATTTGGTCTGAAAAAGCCCGCCTTTGGCTTGAAAAAGCCCCGCCAAAGGGGCAATCAGGCATCGCAGCAGCCCTGACGCGCCGGCATCCCCGGAGCCGTCGATGGAACGCGGATGACCGAACTTCCAAAGCCCAGCCCTCGAAAAATCACCGACGATCCCTATGGCGCGGCGATCCTGATCCGGCGCCTCGTCGCCGAACAGGGCATGCTGTACTGGCGCCGTTATCTGCTGGCGTTCGTGTTCATGGGCATCGCCGCGGGCGCCACCGCAGGCTCCGCCTATGTACTCGGTCAGGTCATCAACCAGGCCTATGTCGACAAGAACGTGCTCGGCATCGCGATGCTCTCGGGCGTCACGGTGCTGCTGCTGTTCCTCAAGGGCATCGTGACCTACGGCCATCAGGTCATCCTGTCGAAGATCGGCAATGCCATCCTCGCCAACAACCAGCGGCGGCTGTTCGCCAAGCTGATGCAGGAGAGCATCGGCTTCTATTCCGCGCGGCACTCTTCCGAATTCCTCGCACGGCTGACGTCGGGCGCGCGTTCGATCACCGAAGTCATGGAACTCCTGATCAACGCGGTCGGGCGCGACCTGCTGCTCCTGATCTCGCTGCTTGGCGTGATGGTGGTGCAGGATCCGATCCTGTCGCTGATCGGATTCCTCGTGGTACCGCCGGCGATGCTGTTCCTGCGCAAGCTGATCAAGCGCATCAAGGGCCTCGCGCATCACCAGTTCACCGGCAGCGCCGACATCATGGAGACCATGCAGGAAGCGCTGCAGGGCATCCGCACCGTCAAGGCGTTCACCCTCGAAGGGGCGATGCGGCGTCAGATGGACGAGAACATCGCCATCGTCGAGCGCAATTCCAACAAGATGGCGCGGGTGTCGAGCCGCGCCAACCCGCTGATGGAAATGCTGGGCGGCTTTGCCGTGGCCGGCTGTCTGCTGTATGGCGGCTACAGTGTGGTGGCGCTCGGCGCAACGCCCGGTCAATTCTTCTCCTTCATGACCGCGTTCCTGCTCGCGACCGAACCGGCCAAGCGGCTGTCGCGGCTCAACATCGATCTCAACAGCAAGCTGGTCGGCGCCAAGATGCTGCTGGAGATCGTCGACAGCCCGGCCACCGAACCCGACGACAGCGACAAGCCGGCGCTGAAGCTTTCCGACGCCCGTGTCGAGTTCCGCGACGTCGATTTTTCCTACCGCGAGAACGAGCCGGTGCTGAAGCACATGAGTTTCGTCGCCGAACCCGGCAAGACCACGGCATTGGTCGGCCCCTCCGGCGGCGGCAAGTCGACCGTGCTGGCGCTGCTGCTGCGGCTCTATGACGTCAACGGCGGCGAAGTGCTGATCGACGGCCAGGCGATCTCGGGCGTGTCGCGTCACTCGCTGCGCAGCCAGACCGGCTATGTCGGGCAGGACGTCTATCTGTTCCGCGACACCATCGGCAACAACATCGCCTTCGGCAAGGAAGGCGCCACCCAGGACGAGATCGTCGCGGCGGCGAAAGCCGCCTGCGCGCATGATTTCATCACCGGCTTCCCGCTCGGCTACGACACCCCGGTCGGCGAGCACGGCACGCAACTTTCCGGCGGCCAGCGCCAGCGCATCGCGGTGGCGCGCGCGCTGCTCAAGAACGCGCCGATCATCCTGCTGGACGAAGCCACCGCCGCGCTGGATTCGGAATCCGAAAAGGCCGTGCAGGAGGCGATCGAGCATCTCTGCCAGGGCCGCACCACCATCGTGATCGCCCATCGCCTGCACACCGTCATGCACGCCGATGCCATTCTGGTGGTCGAGGGCGGCGAGATCGTCGAGCGCGGCCTGCATGACGATTTGCTGCGCCGCGGCGGCCGCTATGCCTCTTTCTTCCGGCTGCAGCAGCGTGATGCCGGTCACCCCGGTCTGGCGCCGGTCAGCGCAACGGCGTAGAGCTATCAACCGATTTTCCAACTGCAAACCGTCGAGATATTTTTCATGAACGCAGCCTCCTACGTCATTCCCGTCCCCCCGCAGGCATCGCTTCCCGTCGTCGGCGAAGCAGGCGCCTACCCGGTCCGCCGCATCTGGTGCGTCGGCCGCAACTATCTCGAACATATCCGCGAGATGGGCAATGACGAGCGCGCCCCGCCGTTCTTCTTCGCCAAGCACGCCGACATGCTGGTGCCCGACGGCTTTGCGATCCCCTACCCGCCGCTGACCAAGGACCTGCATCACGAGGTCGAGCTGATCGTCGCGATGAAGAGTGGCGGCCTCAACATTCCCGCCGACAAGGCGCTCGACCATGTCTACGGCTACGCCGTCGGCATCGACCTTACCCGCCGCGACCTGCAGATCGCCTCACGCAAGAAGGAGCGGCCGTGGGAAATCGGCAAGTCGTTCGATTACTCCGCCCCCTGCTCGGCGATCCAGCCTGCCTCGAAGATCGGTCACCCCAGCAAGGGCAAGATCTGGCTCACGGTAAACGGCAAGGAAGCCCAGAAGGGCGATCTCACCGAACTGATCTGGAACGTGCCTGAAATCATCTGGCAGCTCTCGCAGCAGGTGAAGCTCGCCGCCGGCGACATCATCATGACCGGCACGCCCGCCGGCGTCTCGCAGCTGCAGCCCGGCGACCAGCTCGAATGCGGCGTCGACGGCGTCGGCTCACTGAAGGTGAGCATCGGCAAGCCGGAATAGGCGATCGGAGTTCTGACGAAAAAGCCCCGGACAGGATCCGGGGCTTTTTTTTGTTGGTGCGTAGGATGGGTGGAGCGCAGCGATACCCATCATGCAACCCGCGATGCTGGTATGATGGACGCTTTCGAAACCCGTTGGCGATTGGTGCCGGAAGTTGATGGGTATCGCCGCGCTCCACCCATCCTA
>JAQSDT010000253.1 GCA_029946075.1 bacterium
AGGATTCCGGGTTCGATGCTTTGCATCGCCCCGGAATGACTGCCCTCAAGCCACCAGCGCAAGCTTTGGCAGGGCGGCGACCACCGACTGGTTGCGGCCGTTGGCCTTGGCGGCGTAGAGCGCGCGGTCGGCGGCCTCGATGAGGTCGGACCAGTTCGTCGCCGCCGAGGGCGTCATGCTCGCTACGCCGATGCTGACGGTGGTGCCATCGGGCTCGTCGGACCAGCGCCCGACCTTCATGCGGATGGTTTCCGCCACATCGAACGCCTGCACGGCCGACAGTCCCGGCAGCATGACCGCGAATTCCTCGCCGCCATAGCGTGCCGGACAATCGCCGGCGCGGCGCACGGTGTCCGAGATGCAGATCGCGATGCCGACCAGCACCTGGTCGCCGGCCTGATGCCCGAACGTGTCATTGTAGGATTTGAAGTGATCGGCGTCGATCATCAGCACCGCGACCTGCGTCCGGTCACGCAAGGCACGCCGCCATTCGATGTCGATCTCCTCGTCGAACCTGCGCCGGTTTTTCAGGCCGGTGAGCGGATCGGTCGTCGCCAGTTCTTCCAGCCGGTCCTCGGCGGCAGCGCGCCGGCCGATCTCTCGGGCGAGAAACAGCGTGGTGCCTGCCACGAACAGGATCAGCACCGTCATGATGATTCCGATCCGGATCGCCTCGCGGTGCCACATCTTCAGCACGCTCGCGATTGGCCGTCCGACCACCACGAAAAACAGATTGGTGCTGCTGCTCCGCACGTACAGCCGCGGGATCGCATCGACAGGTCCAGCGCCCGCATAGGACCCGCCCTCTTTCAGGCTCGACGCACTCCAGTTGCGCCGCTCCGACAGATTGGTGCCGATGATGTCGGGGTTGAATGGCTGGCGCATGATGACGGTGCGGTCGCTGCGCAGCACCGTGATCGTGTCGCCGGGGCCGATACTGAGTCGGCCGACCAGATCCTGGAAGTAACTGAAACGGATCGAGCCCGCGACCACGCCGAGAAAGGCGCCGTCGATGTCGGAGATGCGGCGGCTGAGCACGATCGAGGACGAGCCGCGATGTTGCATCGGCCGGCTCATATAGAGGCCGACATCCGCCCTGTCGCGATGGATCGTGAAATATTCCTCCGCGCTGCGATCTTCCGGCGCGGGATCGAGGCTGGCGGCGTCGATCGTCAATTTACCCTGCGCGTCGAACACCTGGATGACGCCGAAGTGCCTTGCTGTGGCGGCATGATCGAACAGGATCAGGTGGCGAACTTCCCTGCTGACTTTGCTGATCTCGGGCAACACCAGATTATTGGCGACCGCGCGCAGGGACAGATCATAGAGCTCGATGTTGCGGCCGACGTCGGCATCGATGCCGGAGGCGAGGTTCTCCAGCGTCTGGCGGGCCAGCTCTTCCTCGCCGCGGCGCATGTCGAACATGACGTTGGCGCAGATCGCCGAAAACCCGATCACGGTCGCGATCGAGGAGGCGATCAAAAGCTTCGCCGAAAGCCGCCAGGGCCGCTTCGTGGGGCTATTCCCGTGCCGGCCCTCATTGGCCGAATCTTTTTGCCGTCCAAACAATATCGTGCGCTCCAATCCTGCCGGTATGGAGCCAGATACGTTGTCGCGACCTTAAACGGCGACAGCGCGACAAGAATGAGTTAACGCTGGGTTGCCGGAATCGGCGGTTTTGCGCAGAGCGCATGCGGAGACGGGATTTGAACGACTACGGCCTGCTGCGGGACTATCTGCAGAAACAGAAGCTTACCGAATTCGTGCTCAGCTTCGAGGAGATCGAGGAGATCATCGACGCCGCGCTGCCGCGCGCCGCGCATCGCGCGTCATGGTGGGAAACCCTGCGCAGCCCGCAGGAGAAGATGCCGCAGCGCGAGGCCTGCATCGAAGCCGGCTATATCGCGACCCGGCAGGCCGACGGCAAGAGCGTGAAGTTCCAGCGCATGAAGGCCCGCAGGTAACCCGTCGTCCCGGGCTTGATCCGGGACGACGAGAAGATCAGCTCGCCGCTTCCAGCCGTTCTTCCGTCAGCAGCCGCATCGCGGCGTCGGCGTCCATCGGCTCGCCGAAGGCAAAGCCCTGCGCGTATTCGCAGCCGAGCTGATAGAGCTCGACAGCATCCGAATCCGTCTCGGCGCCTTCCGCCACCACGTCCATGCCGAGGTCGTGGGCGAGGGCGATGATCGATTTCAGGATCACCGGCCGGGTGCCGCGGCTGGTGGTGCGGACGAACGATTGATCGATCTTGATGGTGTCGAACGGGAAGCGCTGCAGATAGGCCAGCGAGGAATGCCCGGTGCCGAAATCGTCGAGCGACAGGCCCGTGCCGAGTTCGCGGATGCGCGTCAGCATCTGCGCCGCGTGCTCGGGGTTTTCCATGACAAGCGATTCCGTCAGTTCGAGCTTGAGCGTGCCGCGCGCCACCGAGGAGCGCGACAGCACGGTGCGGATGTCGTGGATCAGATCGTGGCGCAGCAATTGCCGCGAGGAGACGTTGACGGAGGCAAAGATCGGCTCGCGCGAGCGCATCGCGCGCTGCCAGATCGCCAGCTGCTTGGCGGTCTGGTCCATCACGAACATGCCGAGATCGACGATCAGGCCGATCTCTTCGGCGATCGAGATGAATTCCGAGGGCGACATCCGGCCGAGTTTTGGATGATCCCAGCGCGCCAGCGCTTCGAAGCCGGCGATCGAGCGATCTTCCAGCCGCACGATCGGCTGATAGAGAATCGTGATTTCCTGCCGCTCGATGGCGCGGCGCAGTTCGCTTTCCAGCGTCAGACGGTCGGTTTTTCTCGCGCGCATCGCCGGCTTGTAGACGTCGATGCGGTCGCCGCCGATGCGCTTGGAATGATACATCGCAAGCTCGGCGTCCTTGATGATCTCGTCGGACAATTGCGTTTGCGGATCGGAAAGCGCGAGCCCGATCGAGGCGGTCAGAAAGATCTCGCGGTCGTTGAAGGCGATCGGCGCGCGGATGGTCTTGCGGATGGTCTCGGCGAAATTGGTGATCCGCGCCGGGTCCTGTTCCGACAGCAGGATCAGGCCGAACTGGTCGCCGGCGAGCCGGGCCAGCGTATCCTGCGGCTTGAGGATACGCGTCAGCCGCCGGGCCAAGGTCAGCAGGATGGAATCGCCGACCGCGATGCCGACGGAATCGTTGACCTGCTTGAAGCGGTCGAGATCGATCACCATCAGCGTCGGCCGCAGATTCGGCATCGTCTTGGCGAAATTCGCCACCGCGCCGAGGCGGTCCATGAACAGCTTGCGGTTCGGCAGGCCGGTCAGATTGTCGTGCACGCTGTCGTGCAGCATCCGCTCTTCGGCGTTCTTGGCTTCGGTGACGTCGGTCAGCGTGCCGACCACGCGCGAGACTTCGCCGTCGGAGCCGACCACCGGGCGCGCTTTCAGCGCAAACCACATGAAGTGGCCGTCGGGTGTACGCAGGCGGAAATCCTGCACCAGCCGGCCGCGGCGCTGGTCGAGCACGCTGTCGAGGGCTGCGCGGAAACGGTCCTGGTCGAGCGGATGCAGCACTTCCAGCCATTTTGCCGCCGGGCCTTCCAGCGTGCCGCGCTTGAGGCCGAGCAGGCTTTCGGTTTCGGGGCTGGTGAACACCTTGTCGGCAGAGACGTCCCAATCCCAGATCAGATCGCCCGAGCCGGTCAGCGCCAGCGCGCGGCGCTCGACGTCGGAGACGACGCCGGTGGTGGCGCCGCCGCCCGCGAAGGCATGCTGCATGACCGTGAAGCCGATCAGCATCACGATCAGCACGAGGCCGCCGAGCAGGGCAGGGCCGACGATGTCGTTGGTGACGGAACCCGCCACCGTCATGCCGGCCGCGACCACCCAGACCACCAGCAGGAACCAGGTCGGGATCAGCAGCACCGCGCGGTCGAAGCCGTGGGTCGAGAGGTAGACGATCAGCGCGAAGCCGGCGAAGGCGATCAGCACCAGCGAGATGCGCGCGATGCCGGAGGCGACCGCGGGATCGAACAGCGCCAGCGCCACCAGCGAGCCGAGGAAGGTCAGCCAGCCGACGGTGATGTGGGAATAGCGCACATGCCAGCGGCTGAGGTTGAGGTACGCGAACAGGAACACCAGCAGCGTCGCCGCCAAAATCGCTTCGCCCGCCGCACGCCAGACGCGCTCGGCGTTGTTCGACATATCGAGCACCTTGCCCCAGAAGCCGAAGTCGACGCCGATATAGACCAGCACGGCCCATGCCAGCGCCGCGGCGGCCGGGAACATGATGCTGCCCTTGACCACGAACAGGATGGTGAGCACGAGCGCCAAAAGTCCGGAGATACCGATCACGATGCCCTGGTACAGCGTGAACGAGTTCACCTTGTCCTTGTAGGCGTCGGGCTCCCACAGATAGAGCTGCGGCAGTTTATCGGTGCGCAGTTCCGCGACGAAGGTAACGACGGCGCCGGGGTCGAGCGTGATGCGGAAGATGTCGGCGGTCGCGCTTTCCTGCCGCTCGGGACGGTCGCCGGTCGACGGCGTGATCGTCGCGATGCGCGACAGGCCGAGGTCGGGCCACAGCAGGCCGGATGAGACGATGCGGTAATGCGGGGCGACGATGAGGCGGTCGAGCTGGTCGTCGGTGTTGTTGGCGAGCGCAAACACCACCCAGTTCTGGCCACCTTCACGGGCGCGGACCTCGATGCGGCGGACGATGCCGTCGGTGCCCGGCGCGGTCGAAACCTGGATGCGGTCGGCGTCGCTGCGCTGATGATCGAGCACAGCGGTGAGGTCGATGGCAGGCGCGTCACTGCGGACGCTGACTGCGTCGATGGCGCGCGCCGCCGGCGCGGCCATAACAATCATGAGGCCCAGCGCGAGGGGCGCCAGACGCCTGATCAAACGCAATGTCAGTACTCCGCGATCAACGACCCTTCCGGACCCAGCGCCTGGCCCGACGTTGCCGCGATAAATGACATGAAAGCGAAGCAAATCAAAGGGTTTCCGCCCCTGCTTCGCTGATGATCGTTAAACCGACAACACAATTTTGCCAATATGTTCGCTGGTCTCCATGCGCCGATGGGCGTCGGC
>JAQSDT010000254.1 GCA_029946075.1 bacterium
TGATCGCGGTTGCCCTGTTCGACCTGCCACAGGCCGTAATACTGCCAGGTCTTGACGTGGTTGGGATCGGCCTTGAGTGCGCGCTCGTACCAGATCTGCGAAACCTTGTAGTCGCCGAGCTGACGATAGGAGTAGCCGATCAGATTGGCGACGGCGGCGCTGTCGTCGCGGCCGAGTGACTTGAGCTGCGCGATCGCCGAGGCATAGTCGTGGCGGTCGTAGATCGTTGTATACGCAGCGCGATAGCCATCGGCGAACGCGGTCTGCTCGATGCCCGGACGGGCTTCGCTTGATTTCTTCTTCTTTTTGTCCGGCGGCGGCGGATCGCTGTCGGGGGCTGCGTAGACGACGCTGACGACAGGGGCTGCAGCTAACGTGAGCGACAGCATGGCGAGCGTGAGAAGCCTGATCGCGAGTTTGTTCATACATCTCTCCTGGTGGCCGGTTCGGCGATCCTACACCGAAGGTCGTTGATGTGAACACCCGTTGGCCGCGAACATTCCCGCCCCGGCCACCGCTATTCCGCCAATTTTGCGCCTGGCGCTGACATGACGAGATTGTCATCGAGATGAACGAAGACTGTCGCCGCGCTTCAGAACGGGTTCAGCGCGCGGCAGCTAACGTCTCCTGCATGATCCGGCGAGCCCGGCCAACCGGCCGAAGATGTCCGCGGATCCCAGAGGAGACAGCCATGTTCAAGACCATTTCCGCAGCGCTCGTTGCCGTATCCATGCTTGCCGCTCCGGCGCTTGCCGGCGCACCCGGCAAGACCACCCAGGCCCCGGTGAACAAGACGGTGCAGGCGCCCGTCATCAAGGCCGAGCCGGGCAAGGCGAAATTGCTGAACGCCAACGCACGGATGGGCCGTCATCACGTCAAGCATCGGCATCACCGCCACCACAAGCACATGGGTCTGCTGAAGACGCAGACCAAGCCGCACGCCGCGATCAAGCACGTCGCGCCGACCGTCAAGCGCGGCTGAACCGGCTTCGCCTGACCTGATCCGCCGGCGCGTTTGTACCCCATTGCCCCCGCCGCGCCCGCGGGTATCAGCCCGGCCCACGCGCCATCGCACTGGCCGTGGGCCGGTGCCGTTCGCAAGCGAAGAAGTGACCGAGATGCGAATTCCCTTTCGCCGCCGGCCGGTCTAAGAGACGGCTGACGGGCAGGGGAAGAGTTCGTTTGCGACCATCAGCCAAAATTGCCGCGACGTTGATGCTGCCGATCGCGCTCGCGGCCTGTGCCGCCAGCGACGATACCAAGCCGATCACCTTCACCGACGACCGCGGCGTCTCCAACCAGCCGTTTCCGCAAAACTATCGCGCGGAAGTGTCGGCGTTTCTGCGCACCTATCTCAACAATCCCGCCGGCATTCGGGAGCCTGTGATTGCCGAGCCGGTCCAGCGCGTCATCGGCGGCCGGCTGCGTTACGTCGTCTGCGTGCGCTTTGCCGCCCGCGAATCCGACGGCAGCTACCGCGATCCGCGGGAGCGGGCGGCGCTGTTCGTCGACGGCCGGTTTGACCGGATTCTCGAAAACCCCGCCGAGCCCTGCGCGGGGGCGGTCTATACGCCGTTTCCGGCCCTGTCCGCCCTGACGCGGTAGGGCGCCCGGGTTCGGTCGGCCGGGGGAGCCCGCCCGCCGGGGCGGAACCGTGAACGAAATCGGATCACTTTTCGGCGAGGTTTGAACCTTGCCTTAGTCATCCGCGACATCACAAAGATGGGAAAGCCCCGGTTTAACCGGGAAAAAAACCTTACATGCGATGGAACGAAACGGCTTTGTGGCCGTGTCGTCACAGTTGGGAAGCTTCGGCGTACCGGCATTGCCGCAAAGCAACCCAATTGAGGTCACGTTGTTTGGATTGGTATCTGCAACGTTTGTAACGGGGATAGAAGATGAAGAAGCTTTTGATCGGCACTGCCGTGCTGGCCGCTCTGACGGCTCCAGCCCTCGCGGCGGACATGCCGGCCCGACCCTATACCAAGGCGCCGGCCTATACCGCGCCGCAGGTGGTCTACAACTGGACCGGGTTCTATGTCGGCGGCCATCTCGGCGGCGCCTTTGCCGGAAGCAATTCCCTGCAGGGCAGCGACGCCCGCTTCATGGGTGGCGTCCAGGCCGGTTTCGACTATCAGTTCGCGCCCAACTGGGTGATGGGCGTCGAGGCCCAGTACAGCTGGCTGCCCAGCAGCAGCAATAACGGCCTGCTGTTTCCGGGCGGCACGCTCGTGACCTCCAACACCGACCAGCTCGGCTCGGTCACCGGCCGCATCGGCTACACGTGGGGTCCGGCGCTGCTCTACGCCAAGGGCGGTTACGCCTGGCGCGACGGCAACAATATCGGCGTGACCGTGGCTGGCGTCCCGCAGGCATTCACCGCCAACGGCAACCGCAAGGACGGCTACACCGTCGGCGGCGGTCTGGAATACATGTTCGCGCCCAACTGGTCGGCCAAGGCCGAGTACCAGTACTACAATTTCGACAACACGACCTTCACGTCAGGCCCGGCCGACATCGCCGGCCGCAACTTCCGGAACGACGAACACACCGTCAAGGTCGGTGTGAACTACCGGTTCGGCTGGGGTGGGCCGTCGGCCTCGCGCTACTGAGGCGAGCTGTCGCAGCTGGGTTCAGGAAGCCAGAATTGCAAAAGGCCGGCGTCACGCCGGCCTTTTGTTTTTCGGTCCATCTGTTTGCCAGCGTGCAGTAAAGACATCGTTGCCCAGCGCGCCGCGCGCGGCAAAAAATAATTTTCGCGCTGCGCACAACTTTTCGTCACGATGCGCTATTATGGTTCCGCCGGCTGGTTGGACAAACGAACATGCGTGTCTTTGCGTTAGGGCTGATTTTTTCCGCAGCGGCATTTCCCTGCCTCGCCCAGACTGTCCTCAAATCCGAACCGCTCGTCCTTGCGCCCTATGAAGTGGCCTTCGTGCAGGATCCGTCCTGCGGCGTCGGCAAGGTGCTCAAGGTGACCGGTGCGATCCGCGGACTGCATCGGCGCAAGGCTTGTGTTGTCCTCGCTTCGGAGCAGGCGTCGCTGGTGTCGGCGACGCCGTAGTCATATCCACAACGGATGTCGTCCCGGCCGACTGCCGGGACCTCGGACGCCGCGGTCAGCCGCGTGCCGATTTTTTCAGGAAACCAGTTGCAACCCGGTCTGCGCCTCGCGCTCGGCCTCGGCCTTGTTCTTCGCCGGGTCGTCATGCGCTTCCGCCTCGCAGAACCGGATCTCGTAGTCCTGGTCCAGCACCGGGCGCGGTCCGACCGTCCCATCCTCGGAGACGACATCGACCACGAGGCCGCTCTTCTTGGCGACCTTCCAGACGTCGGCTTCGGTCGGGTAGGCCTTGCTCAGCCTGTCGTCCTTGGAGAACAGCGCGTAGGGCATGGGTCGCTCCGCTAAAAACCGTTAACGCGGAAGACCCGCCCGGGTTTCCGGGCAGCTATGCGAGAGCCCGGTTTTCGCGCTTTGGCACCGAAAACGGTCGATTTCGGCCGTTTTTGGGGGCGTTTCGACGAGTCCCTGAGTCCTTAACCAGAGGTGAATCCCGCAAAAAAGAATCCCCGAGACTCCCCGCCTAGAATCGCCGGATGTTTCCGGCCATGAGAGCGATGCTTCAATCCTCATGTGAGCGGGTCCAGTTCACCCTGACCGTGGCGCTGTTTGCCGCCTGCGCGGCCAATCTGGTGCTGGTCTGCGCCTGGCTCTGACATCGGCGTCTGATCTCGGCGATTGACGCCGCCGGCAATCCCCCCATCATGCGCAAAACGAGCGCGGCGCGCTTTAAGCCGACGGGGGCGGGAGCGAGATGATCGAAACACTGCAGCAGCGGGTCAATGACGACCCGGCTTTGGTCCGGCGCGGCCGCACCCTCACCACCACCTTCCTGCTCGAAATAGGCGCCACGCCCTGGCTGATCTCGATCTTCGAGGGCCGGATCGTGCAGGTGGCGCGGGGACCGTTCGTGATGCCGTCGTCCTCCTTTGCGCTGCGGGCGCCGGAGGAGGACTGGCAGAAGTTCTGGAGCAAGCGGCCGCCGCCGGGCTCGAACGATCTGCTGGCGCTGATCAAGCGGCGGGCGCTGAAGGCCGAAGGCGATCTGCAAATCTTCATGGCGCATCTGCGCTACTTCAAGGAAGCGCTGGCCAAGCTGCGCGCGACGGGAGCCGCCGCATGAGCCCCCGGTTCGAGCCGATCACCGGCCGCTACATGCATCTGGATCTGTTCGGCCGGCCGCACCGGGTCTATGTCGAGGAAGCCGGCGAGGGCACGCCGCTGCTTTGCCTGCACACCGCGGGCAGCGACGGGCGGCAGTACCGCGGCCTGATGAACGACGCGCGCGTCACCGCAAACCATCGCGTCATCGCCTTCGACATGCCCTGGCACGGCAAATCCTCGCCGCCGGCAGGCTGGCACGACGAGGAATATCAACTGACCTCGGCGCAATACACGGCGATGGTGCTGGGGATTTCAGCCGCGCTCGAGCTGGACAAGCCGATCCTGATCGGCTGCTCGATCGGCGGGCGCATCGCGCTGCATCTGGCGCTCGAACATCCCGAGAGCTTCCGCGCGATCATCGGCCTGCAGGCCGGCGCGCATGTCGATCCCTATTACGATCTCAACTTCCTGCACCGCGCGGACGTGCATGGCGGCGAGGTCTGCGGCGCCATCGTCTCCGGACTGGTCGGCCCGGATGCGCCCGACAAGGAGCGCTGGGAAACGATCTGGCACTATATGCAGGGCGGCCCCGGCGTCTTCAAGGGCGACCTCTATTTCTACAAGCTCGACGGCGACATCCGCGGCCGGGTTGCGCGGATCGACACCAGGCGCTGTCCGCTGTTCCTGCTGTCGGGCGAGTATGACTATTCCTGCACGCCGGAGGAGACGCTGGCGGTGGCCGCCAGCATTCCCGGCTGCGAGGCCACTATCATGAAAGGCCTCGGCCACTTCCCGATGAGCGAGAACCCGCAGAAGTTCCTCGGCTACCTTTTGCCGGTTCTCGACAAGATAAAATGAGCCGGGCGAACCGGTTCAACACGCAT
>JAQSDT010000255.1 GCA_029946075.1 bacterium
ACGGGCCTCACCATTGCCGGGCTGTGGGTGCTCGGCGTGCTTGCCGAAATCGTCGTATTCGCGCTGTCACCGCGCTTCACGCTGGCGCCGGCGATGCTGGTGGTGATCGGCGCGCTCAGCGCCGTCGTGCGCTGGGTGATCACGGCGCAGGAACCGTCGGTCGCGGTGCTGGCGGTGGTGCAGCTCGCCCACGGTCTGACCTATGGCGTCACCCAGGTCGGCACCATGGGACTCCTGGTACGGCACGTGCCCGTGCATGTGATGGCGCGGGGGCAGGGTTATCTGGCGGCCTGCGGCGGCATGGTGTCGTGCGCCGCGTCGATCCTGTCCGGCGTGGTCTATGCGGCGTACGGACCGGGCGTCTACTACATGATGGCCGCCATGGCACTGGTGGCGGCTATCGTGATGTGGCTGGCGCGGCACAGGCTCGCGCATCAGCCCCACAAGGCAGCTTCCGGCGGATAGACCAGACTGCCGTCGTAACGCAGTCCGTCATCGCGATCCTTTGCCAGCAGCAGCGGGCCGTCGAGGTCGACAAAGCGGGCCTGCGGCGCCAGCAGCATGGCGGGGGCCATCGCCAGCGAGGTTGCGACCATGCAGCCGACCATGATCTCGAAACCGAGCGCATGGGCGGCGTCCGCCATCGCCATCGCCTCCGTCAATCCACCGGTCTTGTCGAGCTTGATGTTGACGGCGTCGTAGCGCTCGCGAAGCCCCTTGAGCGAGGCGCGGTCGTGCACGCTTTCGTCGGCGCAGACCGCGATCGGCCGCCGGACACGGGCCAGCGCTTCGTCGCGGCCGGCGGGCAGCGGCTGCTCGACCAGCGTCACGCCGGCCTGCGCGCAGGCTGCGAGGTTCTGTTCGAGATTGTCCGGTGTCCAGGCTTCGTTCGCATCGACGATCAGCTCTGATTCGGGGGCGGCCTTGCGCACCGCCGCGATTCGCTCGCCATCGCCGTCGCCGCCGAGCTTGATCTTCAGCAGCGGCCGGCGTGCCGCCCTGGCGGTCGCCGACGCCATCACGTCGGGCGTACCGAGTGAGATCGTGTAGGCGGTGGTGCAGGGCCGCGGTTCTGGCCGGCCGAGCAGGGTCCAGATCCGCTGGCCGGCGATCCTGGCTTCGAGGTCCATGAGCGCGCAGTCCAGCGCGTTGCGGGCGGCGCCGGCCGGCATCGCGGCCTGCAGGGCCATCCGATCCAGCCCCCTGGCCAGCGGTTCCTGCATCGCCCTGAGGGCCTCCAGCGTGGCTTCCGGCGTTTCGCCGTAGCGCGGATAGGGCACGCACTCGCCACGGCCCCGATGGCCGCCCTGGCTGACCGTGGCTACCACCGTTGCAGCTTCGGTCTTGGCGCCCCGGCTGATTGTGAAGGAGCCCGCGATCGGCCAGCGTTCGATGGCCACTTCAAGTTTTCGGGATCGGCTGGAAGTCGTTTTGAAATCTGGCAATTTCTGAACCGTGTGCTTGCTCGCTGCTACCAATTATGGCTGGTTAGAGCATGATCCGGAAAAGTGGGCACCGGTTTTCCGAACAGATCATGATCAATTAATAAGAACCAGATCATGATTCATCGGATCATGATCTGGAACAGATTCGACAAGCCGACGGTGCGGGGCGGAACCCTACGCGTTTCGCATCGTTCGGCCGGGGGATGGGCATTGTGAGCGGCGAGCCGACACTGGAGCGGATAGCCAGCGGGAACGGGCTGGCGCTGTGCGCGGCTGGCTCGTGGACGGCCCGCTTTGCGCCCGTGCTGGAGAAGATGGTCGCCGATGCCGAGAAGCTCGGCGGCAGCCGGCCGAATATTTTCATCGATGTCTCGCAGGTGTCGAAGCTGGATACGTTCGGCGCCTGGCTGATCGAGCGGCTCCGCCGCAGCCTGACCCAGGGCGGCGTCGAGGCCAAGATCGCCGGCCTCTCCGCGAATTATTCGACGCTGGTCGACGAGGTGCGGCGGGTGAAGGCCGAGCCGATCGTCGAAACCAATCCGATCACGATCACGGGCATGCTGGAGCAGATCGGCCGCAGCGTGGCCGGCGTCGGCGGCACGCTGATCGGGCTGGTCGACATGCTGGGCGCGGTGCTGGCCGCCGCCGGCCGCGTCTTCATTCGCCCGCGCGGTTTCCGCCTGACTTCCACCATTCACCACCTGGAGCAGGTGTGCTGGCGAGCAGTGCCGATCGTGGTGCTGATCACGTTCCTGATCGGCTGCATCATCTCGCAGCAGGGCATCTTCCACTTCCGCAAATTCGGCGCCGACATCTTCGTGGTCGACATGCTGGGCGTGCTGGTGCTGCGCGAGATCGGCGTGCTGCTTGTGGCGATCATGGTGGCGGGCCGCTCGGGCTCGGCCTACACCGCCGAACTCGGCTCGATGAAGATGCGCGAGGAGATCGACGCGCTGCGCACCATGGGCTTCGACCCGATCGAGGTTTTGATCCTGCCGCGCATGCTGGCGCTGGTGCTGGCGCTGCCGATCCTGGCGTTCCTCGGCGCGATGGCCGCGCTGTATGGCGGCGGCCTCGTGGCGTGGCTCTATGGCGGCGTCGATCCCGAGGCGTTCCTGCTGCGATTGCGCGACGCCATTTCGATCGACCATTTCGTCGTCGGCCTGATCAAGGCGCCTGTCATGGCGGCGGTGATCGGCATCGTCGCCTGCGTCGAGGGGCTGGCCGTGCAGGGCAGCGCGGAATCGCTGGGACAGCACACCACCTCCTCGGTGGTGAAGGGAATCTTCTTCGTCATCGTCATGGATGGCGTATTCGCCATCTTCTTCGCTGCGATCGGAATGTGAGCATGATCGGCGAGACGACCGACCCCATCATCCGCGTGCGCGACATCACCGTGCAGTTCGGCAAGACGCGGATCCTCGACGGCCTCAACCTCGACGTCAAACGCGGCGAGATTCTCGGCTTCGTTGGCCCGTCTGGCGCCGGCAAATCGGTGCTGACGCGTACCATCATCGGTCTCGTGCCGAAGGTCGCCGGCCGTATCGAAGTGTTCGGCGTCGACCTCGACGCGGCCAACGCGGCCGAGCGCCGCGGCGTCGAGCGCCGCTGGGGCATTCTGTTTCAGCAGGGCGCGCTGTTCTCCTCGCTGACGGTGCGGCAGAACATCCAGTTTCCGGTGCGCGAATATCTCAACGTCTCGCAGCGCCTGCTCGACGAGATCATGATCGCCAAGCTCGGCATGGTGGGCCTCAAGCCCGAGGTCGCCGATCGCTATCCGTCGGAACTCTCGGGCGGCATGATCAAGCGCGTGGCGCTGGCGCGGGCGCTCGCGCTCGACCCCGAACTGGTGTTCCTGGACGAGCCGACCTCGGGCCTCGATCCGATCGGCGCCGGCGACTTCGACGACCTCGTGCGTACCCTGCAGCGCACTTTGGGCCTGACCGTTTTCATGGTAACCCACGACCTCGACAGCCTTTATACGGCCTGTGACCGGATCGCCGTTTTAGGGAACGGTAAGATCATTGCTGCAGGATCGATTGCCGACATGCAGGCTTCTCAACATCCCTGGCTGAAGCAATATTTCCACGGCAAGCGCGCCCGCGCTGTCATAGTCTGAATTCGGAGTATCTCGAGTAATGGAAACGCGGGCGAACTACGTCCTGATCGGAGCCTTCACGCTGGCGGTGATCGCGGCGGCGTTCGGCTTCGTTCTGTGGTTCCAGAGCCTGCACACCACCAAGCAGCGCAGCCCGATCCGCGTCGTGTTCGAAGGCCCGGCTTCCGGTCTTCGGAACGGCGGCAGCGTCAATTTTAACGGTATCAGGATAGGGGAAGTCATCTCCGTCAAGCTCGACAATCCGCGGCGCGTGGTCGCACTGGCGATGGTCGAGAACAACGCCCCGATCCGCAAGGACACTCTGGTCGGCCTCGAATTCCAGGGCCTGACGGGCGTGGCCGCGATCTCGCTGAAGGGCGGCGAGGAATCTGCCCCTCCGGTGCCGCTCGACGAGGACGGCGTACCGGTGCTGACCGCGGACCCCAGCGCGCTGCAGGACGTCACCGAGTCCATTCGCGCAACCCTGCAGAACGTCAACCGGATCGTCGCCGACAATCAGGAGTCCGTGAAGAACTCGCTGCGGAACCTCGAGACCTTCACCGGCGCACTCGCGCGCAACTCCGAGAAGATCGACAACGTCATGGCCCGCGTCGACGGTGTGATGGGCAAGGCCGACGGCCTGATGGTCGGCCTCAACACGATTGCGGGCGGCGCCTCCGGCGGCGAACTCAATCTGATGGTGAAGGCGATCAAGGAACTGGCCGACGATCTGGACAAGCGCACCGGTGCGCTGATTTCCGACGGCCGCCGCACGCTCGCCGACATCAGCCGCGCCGTGAACAATTTCGACCGCAACCCGAGCCGTGTGATTTTTGGCGGCAGCAACAACGCGGCGCCGGCAGCAGAAGCTGCTCCGCAGCCGGCACCTGCAAGGCCGGCGCCCGCTGCAGCAAGGCCGCCGGCCGCTGCCGCCGCACCGAGCGGGCAGAAGCGGCCGTAGTTGTAGGGCGGATTCGCGAAGCGTAATCCGCCACGGCCTGCCAGAAAATCAAATCGTCATAACTCGGCTGTCGCTCGATCGGTGACCCATCACCCTTGTAGATTTCGATCTCACTCAGCATGCCGCTGACGACGTGCAACAACACGTTGACCCGAGGTCCTCGGCCCGGACCGGCTTCCTGATCGCGGCGGATTACGCTTCGCTAATCCGCCCAACGATTGGTTGC
The DNA here is from genome assembly GCA_029946075.1 of bacterium. Lineage (GTDB taxonomy): Bacteria > Pseudomonadota > Alphaproteobacteria > Rhizobiales > Xanthobacteraceae > Bradyrhizobium. The sequence continues at coordinate 4,731 of JAQSDT010000255.1, forward strand.
TCAATAAAACAAAACGGAGGCCGCGAGGCCTCCGTTTGCATTCGGTATAGGTGTCGACCTTATCCCAGCCGTCCTGCCGCGTGGGCGAGCAGGGTGTAGACGAGGCCGGTCTCCGAGGTGAGGTGACCGCGCAGCGCCTGCGGGCCACGATCGTCGCGGGCGACTTCGTCGAGCAGCCGTTCGAACTCGGCGATGTAGCGGTCGACCGTCTGCTTGAAGCCGCGGTCGGCGCGATACTTGCGGGCGACCTCGTCGAACGCCTTCTGGCCGGCAGGCGTATAGAGCCGCTTGGTGAAGGCCTTGCTCTCACCGCGCTG
>JAQSDT010000256.1 GCA_029946075.1 bacterium
ACTGAAACCCGACACCCTCCGCCCCGTAGCTTTCCGAATTACGCAAAAACGGGGGGAATTCATGAAAAACGTCAGGCTCGCTGCCGCTGTCGTACTGGGATCGGCATCCGGGGCGCTGATCGGCTATTCGGCATTCGCCGGCGGCGACAAGGTCGCCTTCCCCGAGAATTTCGACAAGGGCACGCTTTACGCCACGGTCGACCGCTACGACAACAAGCAGTTTCGCGAGCTCTATGCGACATCAGCCGCGGTTGATGCGGCGCGCAAGGGGCAGCCGATCCCGAGCGGCACGGTACTGACGCTGGTGCAATACAAGGCGCAGCTCGATGCGGCCGGCGAGCCGCTCAGGGATGCCAATGGCCGCTTCCAGAAGGGCGACCTCGTCGCCTACACGGTGATGGAAAAGCGCGACGGCTGGGGCACCGAGTACAAGGACGACATCCGCAACGGCGAATGGGAATACCAGGCGTTCGGCCCGGACAAGAAGGTCAACGACAAGGCCAATCTGACGACCTGCTTCACCTGCCACAAGCCGCATGCCGGGCAGGATTACGTTATCTCGCTGGCCGGCCTGAAGGGTACGGCCGAAGGCGCGATGGCAAAGCCGGCGCCGGGCCCCGGCGTGGTCTCGATCTCCGACTTCAAGTTCGGACCGGAAACCGTCGTCGTCACCAAGGGCCAGACCATCACCTGGCACAACACGGACTCCTCACCGCACCAGGTGACGATCACCGGCGCCAAGGCGCAGCGCTCCTCGATCGCGCTGAAAGGCCAGAGCACCAAGCTGACCCTCGCCGATGCCGGCATCTACGATTACATCTGCGGCCTGCACCCGGCCATGAAAGGCAAGATCGAGGTCAAGGAATAGGCGGTTCCAAAGCCGCTTTGGAAAGACCACACCCCGCCCGACGGCGGGGTTTTGCTTTGGATTGAACCCGTCTTCGCCTCGCCTCGACCAATTGACCGTGCAAGTCTGCCGTCGGCAGATTCGGGGTCATGTGATGGTGCTTCAATCCCTCGCCGGCTTGCCGGCTTTCCTGGTTTATTTCTGCACGGCGATCGTAGCCGTCGTCGCCTATCTCTTTGTCTACACCCGTATCACCGCGCATAACGAGTTCGAACTGATCCGCGCCAACGAGCCGGCGGCGGCGATCGCGCTCGGCCTCAGCCTGCTCGGCTTCGTGCTGCCGCTGGTCAGCGCCATCGCCCACTCCGCCAATGTCTGGGATTGCCTGATCTGGGCGGCGATCGCGCTGATCGTGCAGATCATCGTCTATTTCCTGGTGCGGGTTCCCGTACCGAACCTGTCGATGCGGATCGCGTCCGGCGAGCTCGCCGCGGCGATCTGGCTCGGGCTCGCGTCGCTGGCCGCGGGCGCCGTCAACGCCGCCTGCATGATCTACTGACCATGAACAACAAACCGAACAAGGATTTCGGCAAACGCAAACCGGTCTCGGTGCCGCCTTCGCCCCCCGGCCCGCCGGCGAAGCGCTCGGGCCATGTTGCGCTGTTGCTGATGGGAACGCTCGCGGTCGGCGGCGGTGCCTATGCGCTGATGCCGAACCACAATTGCGAACGGCCGTCGAACGTCGCTCAGCCATCGCTGGCGCAAGGCAATACCGAATGCGCGCCGCGCAGTTCCTCGTCGGGCGGCGGATCTGGCGGTTCGCGCAGCAGCTATTACGGCGGCAGTTCGTCGTCAGGCACCTCGTCCACCACGACGCATGATTCCGGCTCGCATGCCGTGCAGCGCGGCGGCTTCGGGTCGTTCGGCCACGCCGTCGGCTTTTCCGGCGGCTAATCCTTGCACGATGCCGTGAAAGGGCCTGCTTTCGCTTGCCTCCCTGGCCGGTGACGATGGAGACTGCCATGCCCGCGGATGACAGGACAGAACCGACCATGAAACGCTCGCGTCGCGTGGTGCTGACGTTGATGGGAAGTGCGGCGGTCGGCGTGGTGTCGATGGGCATGGTGCGACGGCCGGATTGCGGGCCGGGCGCCGCGCCGGTCATGGCCCCCGATGGCAAGCTCTACTGCGCCGCAAACTATCGCGGTTTCGGCGGCACACCGTATCGGCTGCATGGCCACGGCCATGGCGGCCACCATCATGGCGGCGGCTAAAAAATTTACATGCAACGCATCATCTGCCCGGAACGTGACGACTGGCGCGCCACCGCCGAGAGCGCCGGGTTCGATTTCCATACCATCGACGGCGAACGCTATTGGGACGAGCGGGCTTACTACGCCTTCACGCTCGACCAGATTGAACGGCAGATCGAAGGGCCGACCGGCGAAATCGATGCGATGTGCCTCGAACTGGTCGGCCGTGCGATCGGCGACGAGCGCTATTTGCGACGGCTGAAAATTCCGGAAGCGTTCTGGCCGCTGATTTCGGAAAGCTGGCACCGCGACGATCCCAGCCTCTATGGCCGGCTCGATCTTGCCTTCGACGGCCGCAATCCCGCAAAGCTGCTCGAATACAATGCGGATACACCAACCTCGATCTTCGAGGCCGCGGTGTTTCAGTGGACCTGGCTCGAACAGGCGATCGACCGCAACATCATCCCGAAACGCGCCGACCAGTTCAATTCGATCCACGAACGCCTGATCGAGGCCTGGAAGAAGTTCGGCAATACGAAACATCTTCACCTCGCCGGCATGACCGAGAATACCGAGGATTCCGGCACGCTGGCCTATCTCGAGGACACCGCGAGCCAGGCCGGGCTCGCCACCACGCTGATCGACATCGAGGACGTCGGACTGCGCGAGGACGGCCGCTTCGTCGATCTCGACGAGCAGGCCATCGACCTCGCCTTCAAGCTCTATCCCTGGGAGTGGATGTTTCACGACGCCTTCGGAGAAAAACTCCTGACTGCACCGACGCGCTGGATCGAGCCGCCGTGGAAGGCGATCCTCTCCAACAAGGGCATCCTTCCGCTACTGTGGGAGATGTTTCCGAAACATCCGAACCTGCTGCCGGCCTGGTTCGAGGACGATCCGAATGCAGCGACGCTCGGCTCATCCTTCGTGCGCAAGCCATTGTTTTCGCGCGAAGGCGCCAATGTCGCCCTGGTCAGCGCCGGCACCACTCTGGTGGAACAGCAAGGCCCTTACGGCGCGGAAGGATTCATCCGGCAAGCCCTTGCGCCGCTGCCGAGCTTTTCCGAGCAATATCCCGTACTCGGAAGCTGGCTGGTCGATCACACGCCCTGCGGCCTGTCGATCCGCGAGGACGAAAATCCGATCACGGGAAACACGTCGCGCTTCGTGCCGCACGCCATCCTGTAGGGTTACTTGCCGATATAGTCTGCGAGCATCCGGCCGACGGCTGCAGCCCCAAACAGGGCGAGATAGGCCGGAATGCCGATCATGATCGCCGCAAGCGGCATCATGCCGAAATCGCTACCGGCTGGATGCACCAGCAGAACACCCGCCAGAAATCCACCGAGCATCCCCAACGGTTGCCGATAGATTTTGCCTTCGGACAGCGCGCTGCCTGCGCATTGTGCCAGCAACATCACGGGCACTCCGATATGCCAAAACAAGGTGGTGTCCCACGCCTCGCGAACCCGAAACGGCGCGTGGGAGTTCATCAGCCACGGCCAGAGCGAGAAGAGCGTCCATACCGCAAAGCCGATCAACGCCATCATCAACCCGGGAAGCCAGGAAGGTCGATGCGGCGTCGTAACCTCGAAAGCGGACATAATCTCAACCCTTCGTCTCTCGACGGATCGAGAGATGCTTAGGATCATCGTGCAGCGGCGACCGCCCGCAGCGCCTGCGGCATTGCCGCAGCGCCCAACCGTGCCGTCGGGGCCGCCACCGGTGCAGCGTTCGGACGATAGAGCCCGCGCCGTTCCGGATAGGGCTTGAAGGCATTCGTGATGCCGACGACGGATTCGGCTGCGCCGAGCGCCAGCACGCCGTCAGGCTCCATCATCTTCGAAATCCGGTTGAAGATGCCGGCCTTGGTGTCCTGGTCGAAATAGATCAGCACGTTGCGGCAGAACACGATGTCGAAGGTACCGAGATGGGAGAAATCCTGCAGCAAATTGAGCTGACGGTGCTGCACCATGCCGCGAATCTCGGCATCGAGCTGCCAGAGATCTCCGTTCTGCTTGAAGTACTTCATCAGCATCTGGATCGGCAGGCCGCGCTGGACCTCGAACTGGCTGTAGACGCCGGCTTTGGATTTCTCGAGCACTTCCTGCGACAGATCGGTTGCGACGATCTCGGTGCGCCAGCCGGACAGCATCGAACCGGCTTCCTTCAGGCACATCGCGATCGAATACGGCTCCTGCCCCGTCGATGACGCCGCGCACCAGATGCGCAAGCTCCGACGCGACGCGCGCGCCTGCACGAGTGCAGGCAGCACGGCCTCCTTCAGATGGTCGAACGGAATCTTGTCGCGGAAGAAGAAGGTCTCGTTGGTGGTCATCGCCTCGACCACTTCGGCGGTCAGCGCCTCGGCGCCGCCCTTCATTTTCTGGACCAGTTCGGCAATGCCCGGCAGACTCGCCTTGCGGGCCAGCGGCACAAGCCGGCTTTCGACCAGATATTGCTTGTCAGCGGAGAGATCGAGACCGGAGCGTTCCTTCAGCAGCTTACGCAGATACTCATAGTCGAGCGGCGTCACGAACGATCTCCCGAAAACAACCGAACCAGTTTCGGTGCGATCTGATTGAGCGGCAAGATCGCGGCGCAGATTCCGGCGTTGGCAGCAGCCCCCGGCATACCCCACACCACGCTGGTCGCTTCATCCTGGGCAATGACACTGCCGCCTGCGGCGACGATGTCCTTGCCGCCGCGCATGCCGTCGGAGCCCATGCCGGTCAGGATCACCGACATGATGCCGCCGCCCCAGACGTCGATTGCCGAGTTGAACAGGGGATCGACCGCGGGCTTGCAGAAATTCACCGGCGGCCCGTCGTCGAGCGCAATCGCGGCGTCGGCGCCGTGGCGAACGACGCGCATATGGCGGCCGCCCGGCGCAAGATAGATCGTGCCGGCCTTGATCATCTCGCCATCGATCGCCTCATGCGCGGG
>JAQSDT010000257.1 GCA_029946075.1 bacterium
GACGCAACTGCGTGATCGCGGTGGTTTGAAATATACGCAGTAAGTCCAATGCAATAGCGGCACGATATCATCGGATAGATGATGTCGCTGATGCGCTTTGGCACCAGGCGGCGCCAACGCAAGCCAGCGATGCACGGATACATCAGTTGCGGAGGCTGTAAGGCGACGAATACGGCACGTGGACCGACGCCGGACGCGCCAGCTGTGTGCGCAGCGCGGCCAGCACCTGGCTGTCGCAAGGCACGGCGCGGCGATCAGGGCGGGAAACCGCTTCCATTGTGTCGACAAGCATCGACAGCCAGACACGCTGGCTGCTTGCCGATCGCCACCCCTGGAGCTGCTGACCCATCGCCTGTCCTTTTGGTCCGTCGCCAATGGCAACCCGCAAGTCGCCCTGCCGTTCCCGATTTGGTAACCACATCCACTGTGCCGCCAGGAAATCCGGCGCGGTGTGATCTAGTTCACAGAGGGTTCCGGCGGTCCGTCGTAAGTCTCCGCCATGGCCCAGAAAACCTACCCAACATCGTTCGATTTCGACGTCAGGATCGACTACGCCCTGATCGCGGTCGGCGTGGCCTCGGCCTTCTTTGCGTTCATCTACCTGATGCTGGTTTGAGCAACGCTTAAGAACCGGGCCCAAAAGCCCCCTTGCATCAGGATAGGTCTGTCCGAGTGGGGATAAGGTTCAGGCTGTCCTAAGAACTTGGATGGCATTTTCGCGGTATCGGTTCCGCGCCGGCAGCCCCCGATTCCCGTCAAGCGGATTGCGTCGCCCCCTGGCGTAGATTCACACCGCGCATGTGTGAATCGTGCATAAGGCACCTTCGGACTTTCGTCGGGCCCCCAGCTGGCGCTTTATCGCCGCCCGTTTTCCGGAATCCGAACCGCTTCCGAAATCCCAACAACCGCCAAGAAACCGAAGCATAAACTGACGCCATGGCCCTGACTGATTCGAACGTCCTCAAGCTCGCCCCCGATGCGGGAACCCCTAGCTATCGGAGCGCGCCGCACAATATCGAGGCGGAACAGAGTCTGCTGGGCGCGATCCTGGTCAACAACGACGCGTTCTATCGGGTTTCGGATTTTCTCGAGCCGAAACACTTCTTTGAGCCGCTGCATCAAACCATTTTCGAAATGGCCGGCAGCCTGATCCGGATGGGCAAGGTGGCCACCCCGGTCACGCTCAAGACATTCCTGCCCGCCGACACCGACATCGGCGGCATGACGGTCGGTCAGTATCTCGCCCGCGTCGCCGCCGAAGCGACCACGATCATCAACGCGCAGGATTACGGCCGGACGATCTACGACATGGCGCTGCGCCGTGACCTGATCCGGATCGGCGAGGACATGGTCAACGTCGCCTTCGACGCGCCGGTGGATTTTGCCCCGCGCGCCCAGATCGAGGATGCCGAGCGCCAGCTTTATGAGCTCGCCGAATCCGGCCGCTACGATGGCGGCTTCCAGCGCTTCTCGCAGGCGCTGACGGTGGCCGTCGATATGGCCGCCAAGGCGTTCCAGCGCGACGGCAGCCTGTCCGGCATCGCCACGGGCTTGCGCGACCTCGACACCAAGATGGGCGGGCTGCAGGCGTCCGACTTGATCATCGTCGCCGGTCGTCCCGGCATGGGCAAGACCGCGCTCGCCACCAACATCGCCTACAATATTGCGAAAGCGCACCGCGCCGAGGTGCAGGCCGACGGCACCATGAAGTCGGTCAATGGCGGCATCGTCGGCTTCTTCTCCTGCGAAATGTCGGCCGAACAGCTCGCCACGCGTATTCTGGCCGAGCAGACCAGCATCGCCTCCAGCATGATCCGCCGCGGCGGCATCACCGAGGCCGATTTCGAAAAGATCCGAGACTATTCGATCGAGCTGCAGTCGCTGCCGCTCTATGTCGACGAAACCGGCGGCCTGTCGATCTCCCAGCTCACCGCGCGCGCGCGGCGGCTGAAGCGGCAGAAGGGTCTCGACATGATCGTGATCGACTACATCCAGCTGCTGCAGGGATCGGGCCGGAAATCCGACAACCGCGTGCAGGAAGTCACCGAGATCACCACCAGCCTGAAGGCGCTGGCCAAGGAACTCAACGTCCCCATCATCGCCCTGTCGCAGCTGTCGCGTCAGGTCGAAAACCGCGACGACAAGCGGCCGCAACTGGCGGACTTGCGTGAATCCGGTTCGATCGAGCAGGACGCCGACGTCGTGATCTTCGTGTACCGCGAGGAATATTACCTCGCCAACAAGGAGCCGCGGATCGGCACCCCCGAATACGAAAAATGGCAGCTCGACATGTCGCTGGTGCACGGCAAGGCCGAAATCATCATCGGCAAGCAGCGCCACGGCCCGACCGGCACCGTCGAAGTGCAGTTCGAAGGCCAGTTCACGCGCTTCAGCGACCTCGCGCATGACGGCAATTTGCCGGATCGCAGCGCCTATTGAGGCCTCCATCGCGGTTGAACCACCGCGTTCAGCCGCGTAAAACCGCGGCATGAACATCGCATCCGACCCCAAATCCATCCCGGCAAGCACCCTGCTCTCGCCCGAGGCGAACCAGGCCGCGGCGCTCGCCACCGCCACCGGCGTGCTGACGGTCGATCTCGATGCCATCGTCGCCAACTGGCGCAAGCTGGAAAAGTCCGCCGTGCCGGCCGAATGCGCCGGCGTGGTCAAGGCCAACGCCTATGGCTGCGGCGCCGATCAGGTCGCGCGCGCGCTCTCCAACGCCGGCTGCAAGACGTTCTTCGTCGCAACCCTCGATGAAGCTGCGATCGTCCGCGCCGCCGTGCCGACGGCGGTCATCTACGTGCTCGACGGCTTCTTCCAGAACACCGGCGATGCCTACGCCAGGATCGACTGCCGGCCGGTGATCGGCGACCTCAACGAACTCGCCGAATGGGACGTGTTCTGCCGCCGCACCGGCTGGTCGGGCGGCGCCGCCATCCATATCGACACCGGCATGAACCGGCTCGGGCTGACGGTCGCCGAAGCGCAAGGCATCGTGCCGCGCATCAATGCCGGCGATCACGGCATCACGCTGGTCATGAGCCACCTTGCTTCCGCCGAACTGCTCAACAATCCCGCCAACGCCAAACAGCTCGCAGCCTTCCGCGAGATCGCCAGCGCCTTCTCCGGCGTACCGGCATCGCTGGCCAATTCGTCCGGCGTCTTCCTCGGCAGCCAGTTCCAGTTCGACCTGGTGCGGCCGGGCGCCGCCGTTTACGGCATCAACCCGACGCCCGAGGCCGATAACCCGATGCAGCCCGTCGTCGAACTGAAGGCGCGCATCGTGCAGATCCGCAACCTCGAGCGCGGCGAGACCGTCGGCTATGGCGGCACCTGGACGGCGCGCCGGCCGACGCGGCTGGCGATCATCTCGGCCGGCTATGCCGACGGCTATTTCCGCGCGGCCAGCGCCAATGACGGCACCCGCGGCGCCGAAGTCGTCGTTGCCGGCAAGCGCTGCCCGGTGGCGGGCCGCATCTCGATGGACCTGACCGCGATCGACGTCACCGACCTCGACAAGACCGCCGCACGGCGTGGCCATCTGGTGACGCTGATCGGCGAAGGCATCACGGTGGACGAACTCGCCCACCATTTCGGCACGATCGGTTATGAAGTGCTGACCAGCCTCGGCAAGCGCTACGCCCGGATCTACAAGGGCGGCGCGGCGCCGGTGGAAGCCGCGGCTGAGCCGCCTGCGGTGCCGGGCTAAGCTGGTGTGAACCTGCGCCGCAGGCTCGCAATGGCCAAGCGGTATCTGGCGATGGCCCGCGCGCGAAGTGGCGGTTGAAAGAGACCGCCAACTGAGACGGCTTGAGAACTTCGTTCACTGTGCGGAGAACTACGGATAGCAATCAACCTTGCACGGAATACGATGACTGGATTGCGGACTGTTGCGGGCCACCCACACGATGGAGCCTTCGATGACCGAAAAATCAAAGTCGGAGCCACTTTATTACATGGATGTTTGCCAAGGCGGGTATCCCATCGAGATAGACGACCCTGACGGATTCAGACGAGGTCAACTCATCGCGACAGTAGCCATGTTGCTCCTCGCTTTGCTGGTTTATTGCCTAGTTGACTGGATCAGCTCGATCCTCACCCATGCCTAGTCAGCGATATGCCGCTGCCAGTCGGCGTTTGCGCCACAGTACCGGGAATTTTCCGGGTGGCGCCCTGTGCGCCCGCCCGATTTGACACGTCGGGCAAATCAGCGGCAGCCTGTTATGGTTCCGCATGAAGATAGCGACCTTCAACATCAACAACGTCAACCGTCGCCTGCCGAACCTGCTCGCGTGGCTGCGCGCGGCGAGGCCCGATGTCGTTGCCCTGCAGGAACTGAAGGCAACCGACAACGAATTTCCCATCGCCGCGATCGAGAAGGCCGGCTACGGCGCGGTGTGGCGCGGGCAGAAGACGTGGAACGGCGTCGCCATCCTGGCGCGGAAGGCCGAACCGGTGCTGACGCGCACCGCCCTGCCCGGCGACCGCGACGATGACGAGGCGCGCTACATCGAAGCCGCCGTCAAGGGCATCCTCGTCGCCAGCATCTATCTGCCGAACGGCAATCCGCAGCCGGGGCCGAAATTCGATTACAAGCTCGACTGGTTCAGACGGCTGCGCGCGCATGCCGGCAAGCTGCTCAAACAGGATATCCCCGTGGTGCTGGCCGGCGACTACAACGTGGCGCCGAACGAACTCGATATCTACCCGACGAAATCCTGGGACAAGGACGCGCTGATCCAGCCGAAGAGCCGCGCCGCCTTCAAGGCGCTGATGTCACAAGGCTGGACCGATGCGATCCGCGCGACGCATCCGTCAAAACCGATGTTCACGTTCTGGGACTACAAGCGTAACCGCTGGCCGCGCGACGCCGGGCTGCGGCTCGATCATCTGCTGCTCAGTCCGGCGCTGGCGCCGCGCCTCGCCAGGGCCGGCGTCGATCGCGTGGTACGCGGCGAAGAAGGCGCCAGCGATCACGCGCCGGTGTGGATCGTGCTGCGATAGCCGAGTGATCTGCCCGGCGATCGGC
>JAQSDT010000258.1 GCA_029946075.1 bacterium
GCTGGTGGTCGAACCCGGCGGCGCCGTCGGTCTCGCCGCACTGCTGGCCGGCCGAATCGACGCCAAGGGCAAGATCGTCGTCATCGTGCTTTCCGGCGGAAATGTCGACGCGGACCTGTTCGCCAAGCTGGTCGCCTGAATAATCGAATGACCAAATTGAAACCGGCAGAGCTTGCGCTCTGCCCGAATTCATTTCCGGCGTCGCTTTTGCTCAGCGCCTGAAGCTGCCCTGCCGGGACGAACTGCCGGCGAAGCGCAGGTTCGAACCGCCGCCGAGGTTGCGCGGGGTCGCGGTGACCACGGGCTTCGTCGTAACCACCGGCTTGCCGATCACGCGGATCGGCTTGTCGTTGAGCTTGCCCGGGAAGGTCGTGACCTTGCCGCCGATACCGGTGTTGGTGCCGGCGTTGACGGGACCGGCATTGCCCTTGCCGGGCTGGGTCGTGACGGTGCCGCCCTTGTCGTTACCCTTGTCGGCGGCGTTGCCACCGGCGTTGACGGGCAGGGTGGTGATCTTGCCGGGCAGCGTCGTGATCTTGCCGGGGTTGGCGTTGTCGGTCGTGCCCTTTGCCGGCAGGGTGATGATCTTCGACGGCATGTTGCCCTGATTGCCGCCGAGATTATCCTTGGAGATCCCAAGCGGTGAGTTTCCGAAATTGCCCGGCTTGAACATCGGAGACTGCTTCGCCAGATGCGTGAACTGCATCAGCGGAACGGCCTTCGGCGCCTGCTGCAATTTCAGCGCGGCCTGGGCGTAGGGGCTGTTGGCGAAATTGTCGTGGAAGGTCTTGTAGGCGAAGGGCGAGTTCGCGATGACAGCCTTGTGCCACGCCGACACGATCAGGATGTTGCCGAGCAGCAGGCGGATGCGATCGCACAGCGGGTCGTGCGGGTAGAGGCGGATGAACTCCTGATAATACTCGGGCTGGCCTTCCGACAGCACGTAGTCGTAGGCCTGCCGCACCGAGCGCGACGGCAAATTCGCTGCGGCCTGGACGATCGGCCGGCGGTCGGGCGCGCGGCGCGCGGCCGCCGCGGTATCGCCGAAGAAGGTGAAGTCGGATGTCAGCGACGAGCTCTCCCACGGCGTTTGCTTGCCGTCAGTGGTGTTGTTGACCTCGAGCCGCACGCGCTTGAACAGCTGCTCGATCGGCAGGTTCGGCTCGCGCGCGACGTTGACGAATGCCGACGTGTACGGGCTGTGGTTGCCGTCGCCGTCCTGCGCTTCCATGCCCGGCGCGGTCGAGTAGCCGACGATCGAGCCGCGCGGCGCATCGACGACGGCGAGGCCGCGGGTGGTGTCCTTGACCTGCGTGAAGGGATTGTTGCGGCAGGCATCGAGCACGACGATGCGCATCCGGCTCGGGATCGATTCCAGCGTGCCCATCAGGTCGACGAGCCGCAGCGAATTGCTCTCGAGGTCGGACGGCGAGGAGATGTTGGCATCTACCGGCACCAGATAGTTCTCGCCCGCCACCTGCACGCCGTGGCCGGCATAGTAGACCATCGCGACGGTGCCGGGGCCGCGGGTCGCGACCTTGTCGGAGAAGTCCTGCACGGCCTTGACCATTTCGCCGCGCGTGAGGTCGGTCGCCTGCATCACCTCGAAGCCGGCAGAGTTGAGCATTTGCGCCATCGACTGGGCGTCGTTGCCGGGATTGGGAAGCCTGGGTGCGGTCTGGTAGTTCGAATTGCCGATGACGAGCGCAACGCGCTGGTCGGCCGGTGGCGGCGTCTGCAGACCGTTGCGGATGTCGGCATTGGCGGCTTCTGCGAGGGCTGCGCCGGTATTGGCGAAGCTGAAGAGGCCTGCGAACAGGCTGGCGGATAGCAACAGAGATTTGAAACGTGACATGGCGGCGCTCCTTTTCATCTCCCTTGGAGATTTGGAACGCACGCTAGGTTCACGCCGCTTCTGCGTACGTGATCTTTATCACCTATCCGATCGCATTAAGCTTTGTTAATCGCGACCTTCAGGCGAAACGGCAGCAACGAGACCGACATCGGCAATTGCCCGATGCTTTCGCCGTCGACATCGGCGCGGACCATCCGGTCGCTGTCGATCATGACGCGCGACGCGTGGCGCCGCGATACCTTGGGATGGGCCAGATAGCTCCCGTCGCCGAGGTTGGGGACGATCTTGATGAGGCTCTCCAGGCGGCCCATGTCCCCGACCATGATGAGGTCCAGCTTGCTGTCGGCGGAATCGGCCCCCGGCGCCAGCATCAGGCCTTCGCCGGCACCGTCGAAACTGCACAACATCAATGACCACATCGGCGCCTTCACCTCGGGTTCATCGTCGATCCGGATCCGGTACGGCCGCGGGCTGTACGTCAACGACGTGAACGCCGTCATCAGGACGTATGCGAACGGACCGAGGCGTTTCAGCAGCGGCACGCGCTGGGCGCGCCAGGAAATCGTCGCAGCCGCGCCGACGATGGCGAGCACGAATCCGTATCGCGTCACCTGAACGCCCGAATAGCCCCTGGCCTCGGCGCGAAACACGTCGATCTCGCGCGTCCGTCCCGATGCGATCGCCCGGCTCGCCTCGGCGAGCGAGAGCTGGCCGAACGATCGGCTGAGTTCGTTCGATGTTCCGCCGGGCAATTGCGCCAGCACCAGATCGGGCGAGATCGGACGATCGTCCGCAATCACGCCGTTCATCGTCTCGCTGAAGGTGCCATCGCCGCCGACCGATATCAGGCGCTTGCTACCGGCATCGACGGCGAGACGCGCCAGTACGGTGGCGTGGTTGCGCTCGCGGGTGAACGCGATGTCGCCGTCGTCGAGCGGCCCGAGATGCTTTTCGAGCTCGGCGCGAATGTGCGGCCAGCGCCGGCCGCAATTGCCCTTGTTCGCCATTGGATTGACGATGATGCTGGTTTTCACGGTCTCCCCCCAAGAAGACAACCGCGCCAGCTTGATCTCGGTGGAGAATTGAATCAACCGCAAAGCGTGGTGTTCGCAGATGCAACAAAGCCGCGCGTGCGCCAGCGATCGATGGAGCGGGGGGATTCTAGGAGAAGAACGCGATCTTCTCGGCCTGGCTCATCCGCCGGATCGACGCCAGCGGATCGTTGGCGGCCGTCGCGGGCTTGCGCAGCATGCCGCTGGCGATGATGGTCGAGCCGAGTGAGACTTCCATGGCAGGCGCGGGCTCGGCCTGAGCCACCGGTTGAGGCAGCGGCTGGATCGCTTCCTCGACCACCGGCGCCACCGATTGCCGAACCACCGGCTCCACCGGAGCTGGTTCAGGCACCAGCGCCTCGATGTCTGCCATGGCCGGCGCGAACTCGTCGAGTTGCGCGGCTTCGATGGCCTCGGCCGCGATCTCGTTGTCGTCGATCGGATCCGGTGCGCCCATTTCCATCGCGATGATGTCGAGGACCGCATCGTCCTCCGCCTCCGCGGTCTCGGTCATGATTTCCATTGCCGACGGCGCTTCAGCTTCGGCAAAGGCAGTCTCGACGAGCGCAGGCTCAACGGTGGTCGCAAGCTCGGCCGATGGCGCTGCTTCGGCAACGGCGTCCACGGCCATCGTGTCAACCGCCTCCGGCATCTCGGCGGCCGCCACTTCCTGCGGGGCAGGCGGGGGCGCAGGCGCCTCGGCGGCGACACCAGGTGCAGGCGCGCGGTCACGGCCTTCCAGGGCTGCAAGCCGGCCCTCGAGCGCGGCGAAAGCCGCGGCCAGCGCCGCGCGGGCTTCGTCCGGGGTAATCTGCTCGGTCGCCTTTTCGATCACCGCGACCTGCGAATCGATGAGATCGCAGATCCGCCCGTCATTGCCGATTTCGCGCAGGCGCCAGGCGATCTCACGGATCACGCGGGCGCCCTTGCGGACCGGCGCCAGCCGCTGCTCCAGCGCCAGGCTGTCGAGCGCCTCGACCGCCGATTCCTGGGCTGCCCCGACCGCGCCGTTGACGGCGCCGAGTGCTTCGGCGAGCCTGCTTTCGGCCGCTTCTGTCGCGGCGGCCGCCGCTGTGGCGTGTTGTTGTGCGGCGAGGGCTTGCTCGCGGTGCAGGGCGGCTTCCTGCCGGAGGCCTTCTTCCTTCTGCGCGGCGAGGCTTTTTTCGATCCGCTCCACCGCATCCAGCACCATGCGGGTGTCGGCATTGCGGTTGCGCTTGGCGTATTCGGTCAGGAACCAGCGGCCCCGCGAAGTCTCCATGAAGGCTTCGCTGATCGCGGCATAGTCCTCGTCGCTCGGCTGCGCGGCGCGCGCCGAAATCGGCGAAAGGGCAAATGCTTCGTCGGCCATACTAATCTCTTCGCGCAAATCACCGCGCGTTGGGATAACGAAACACCACGATATCGGGCGAATCGCAATTGAATTGATGCCGAACGAATCACAAATCCCCACCGCATCTCAAGGCGCCTCGAGGCGATTCGCGAATCGGCTGGCGCTGTTTTACGGTGCGACATTCGGCACCATCGGTACCCATTTGCCGTTCTTCACGGTGTGGCTGAAGGCGGTCGGCATCGACGCGGCCTGGATCGGCATCATCTCCGCGGTGCCCGCGCTGACGCGCTTCACCGTGCTTCCCTTCATCACCAGCTCCGCCGAGCGGCGCTATTCGTTGCGCGGCGCGCTGATCTTCACGGCGTTCGCGACCTCGCTCGGCTTTGCCCTGATCGGTACCCAGTATCTGCCGATCGCGGTGCTGATCGCCTATGCCGCGACCTGCGCGGTGTGGACGCCGATGCTGCCGCTGACGGATGCCTACGCGCTGCGCGGCGTGGCGCGCTACGGGCTGAACTACGGGCCGATGCGGCTGTGGGGCTCGGCGGCGTTCGTGGTCGGTGCGCTGGCCTGCGGATTGCTGGTCGACGTCGTGGCAGCGACGCACCTGATCTGGGTGATCGCGTCGATGGCGGCGCTCGGCGCGCTCGCCAGCCTCGGGCTGCAGCCGCTGGACCGCCCGAAGCCGGCGGCGGCGTCGGTGCAGGACGGCAGCTCGCTGCTGCGCAACCGCGGTTTCCTCGCGATCATCGTCGCCGCGGCGCTGACGCAAGGCAGCCACGCTGCGTA
>JAQSDT010000259.1 GCA_029946075.1 bacterium
ACCAGCGAAATCCGCCGCATGCTGATCGGACGGGAACTGTTCGACAAGACCGCCTAGTGCTCCGGATTTTCTTTTGGAGGAGCAGAGGATACCGAGGCCGCCCCGTTCCGGGTCCGCTCTGCAATCTGCTTTTCGATAACGCTGGCGAGCACGTTCAGATGCGATGCTAGCTCGGAGAAGACTGCCCGCCTTTTCGAGTCGGTCGCCGTTTCGCTGATGCGAGAGGCATTGCTGGCTTCAGCGAGCAGCCTCTCCAGTTCGTCTTTCAGGTATTGCATCCGAACCTCAATCGCATCCGGTGTCGATGCCATCCCAAATACCGAACGGTTCATCCAACCCTGTATCGGTGACCGTCTCTTTGGGACGCGCTGGCGGTGCTTGCAGCCCGAGCGCCTTTTGCCCGCGCGAGGAAACTGGTTTCGAAGACCGAACCGGTTCGCTTCGCTCACGCGCACCCAATCGGCCAGCACATAGTCTCCCGACCACTCGACCACGATTATTCCGCACGAACGGCAAACGAAGTATCCATTGGGCTCGTCGCCTCGCCGCCGCTGGGTCGCGCGGTATACGTCCGCGCAGTGCTGGCATCCAAACAGCACGTAGATCTGTTGGTCGACTTGCGCTCCGTCAGCAGGAGGACGCGCTGCTGCAGAAGTGCCGCCTGGGCTTGAACGGCTGGTTTTGTTCACCTCTCGGCCAGTGTCTTCCCGGGTGATATCGAAAGTGGCGTTCATGCGAATGCCACGCGAGCGTTAGAGCCCGTGTCAGAGTTGGCCGAGCCGACCACGCGGTTGCGACCGCCACGCTTGGCGGCGTACAAATTCTTGTCGGCGCGTTCGATCAATGCCTCGCTTGTCTCGTCCGCGATCCATGCGGCGACGCCGACGGATATCGTAATGCGACCGATGACCTGACCCGTTGAGCGCTTTTTGAGTTCCCTTGTCATGACGGCGCGCCGAATGCGGTCGGCAAGGGCGGCGGCTTGCGCGAGCGGAGTGTCGGGCAGGACGATCGCAAATTCTTCGCCGCCAAAGCGCGCGGCAAGATCCTGATCTCGTATGTTCTGCTTCAGCGTCGCAGCGACCAGTCGCAAGACCTGATCGCCGGTGGTGTGGCCGAACGAATCGTTGAAGGACTTGAAGTGGTCGATGTCGATCATCAGCAGCGAGAAGGGCCCGCCGCTTTCAGCTGATTTCCCGATCGTGCGTTCGAGCGTCTCGTGCAGATGCTTGCGGTTTGCGATCTCCGTCAGCGGGTCGATCCGGCTTTCGTTCCGAATCGCCTGCAGGCCTTGCTGCAGACTGGCAATCTCCTGCATCGCGCTGTCGAGGCGTGCTTTCAGCTGCCGGCTGTTTTCGTGCATTTCGCGCGTTGCTGCCGCAAGCGCCTGTACGGCCGATCGGGCCGAACCCGGATCGCTTGCCGGATCGAGATGCCGCGACGCCTGCCCAAGCTTGTCGTGATAGACTGACGTGACGTCCGCGGTCCCGGCAATTGCGCCGAGGATGTCGCCAAGTTCCACGTTGATGGACGAACCAATGTCGTCCAGTTTTCCGGTCAGGCCTGCCGGCCCGAGGCAAGCATCATGCAACGCTTCCAGATCGCGTTGCGAGGGAATGCCGCCGTCCGCCAGCAGCCGCTCGAGCGCCACGTTCAGCGCCCCGTTGTGCCTCGCTGCATAGGTGTAGAAAATTTCGTAGTTGATCGGGGCGGGTGCCAGCCCCAATCTTTGGATGTTGCATCTGGCTTCTTCGGCAAGGATCAGCGATCTCTCGTGCGTCTGGGAAGATGGCATGGTGTCGGTCATGACGAACTCTTACGCTTTGCCGGCCGGTTGACCGCAGTGGTCAACGATACACGGCTACACGTGAAGCCACATTCAATGTGCGTGTCGGGCGATTCCTGACCCGGTAACGGGTCGTAAAGGTTCCGCCGACCGCATGCGGATCAGCCGAGCTTTTCCGCGACGAGCCGAATCCGGAACACCGGCTTCCGGGATGCGTCCAGAAGTTCCATCTGCCAGTCGCCCTTTGGCTTCAGGTTGTTGCAAAGCGGGCCAACGATGCTGCCGCACACCCTGGCCATCTCCGTCCAGGCGGCAGCGCCGTCCGCAAAATCGAAACTGCTCTCGGAAACACCGGCAATGCTGCCGTGGCTGATCTGGAAGAAGTATTGGGACATGCCAGTTCGTTCCGAAGATTATCGCAGCGATGTGCTGATCGAGGAGAACTTGGACGCCAGTCTGGAACCGAGGCCGGTCACTGAGGAAATGATGGCGAGCGAAATGCCTGCGGCGAGGAGGCCGTACTCGATGGCGGTTGCGCCGCTTTCGTCTTCCAGGAATCGACTGATGATTTTCATCGAAGCCTCCGAACCCTCCTGAATGCCTGGTCGACTGGCACGCCGCGCCGGAACAGGCGTCGAGCCGACGATGGGGCTGGCACTTGCCGGGTCAACTCCCGTCCGGCGCGATGCGCGATCGATGTTCAGGATACACGATCGGCTTGCCAATGCAGCCGGCGCCGATGTCCGGGAATTCCTGACAAGATCGCATTTCGTTGCGGCCGGTGCTGAACGACGGCGTTGTTTCTGCCGTAGTATTGCGGGCTATGCCAGCCAGCCTTCGGAAAGGGCAAACCGCACGATGTCCGCTCTCGATTTCAGGCCCAGCTTTTCGCTGGCCCGCGATCGATAGGTTTCGACGGACTTGCCGCCGATGGCCATGAGATCGGCGATTTCCTTGGTGGCGTAGCCCAGCGCCGTGAGCTTCAGCACCTCCCGCTCGCGGGGGCTCAGTTCGTCCGCGCCGATGCTCGCGTCGGGCATCGACCCGTTCAGTCGTCCGGAGACCAGCGGGTCGACGAATGTTCCGCCGGTGATGGCCGCGCGAATTGCCGGTATCAGGGTCGTGGTCGCCGAGCGTTTGACGACAAAGCCGCTCGCACCCGCAGCCAGGGCCTGCTTGAGATGGGCTTCGTCTTCGTGGGCGGTCAGAATCAGAACCTTGACCGACGGCTGCTCCTCGCGAATCTTCCGCGCCAGCATGATCCCGTTCATTCTGGGCATTCCAACGTCGATCACCGCCACGTCCGGCGTTGTCGATCGCACCATGCTGAGTGCTTCCAGGCCGGTCGTGGCTTCGCCCACCACCTCGAAATCGGCCGCCGCCATCACCAGCTGCCTCAAGGCAAGCAGGATGAAGGGATGGTCGTCGGCGAGGATGATGCGAGTCCTGTCGGAAGTCATGACCGGCCGTCCAAAGCGAATAATGGCCGCCTTCGCGAATGCCTCACCGGTTTCCGCGCGGTGCAAGGTACCATAGCCGGTCCGTCGTCCCTGGTTCGCCGTTCCCGTACCCGGTGAATTACGGGCCCGAGCGTCATTTGACAGCTGATTCGCCGGCGACTTTACTCGCGATGGCCGATTCGTAGAAATGGCGGCAGATGGCCGATGTTCACGGCGAGCCTGTTCTCGCGCACTCAGACATTCGCGGCAGCAATCGATGCAGGAAGTTCAAGGGAAGCTGAAGCGATCGGCTGTCTTGCAGATGGCTACCGGCGTCGCTTTCGCCGTGGCCATTCTCATGTTGTTCGCGACGGATTTGTGGTTTCGCTACGACGATGCGATCGAGCAGGGGAAGAAGACCGCGATGAATTTCGCGGAAATCCTGTCCGAGCATACCGCGCTGACATTCGAAAACGTCGAACGGACGCTGCGTGAGGCCGAAAGGATCCGAAAGGACAGTCTGGACGGCGACTACGCCACGCCGGAAGATACGAATGCCGCGCTGCGCCTGTTGATGAAGACGTCGCCGGTCGTGATCGCCGTCGGCTGGACCGATGCGTCGGGCAACTTGATCGCTCATTCCTACGATCGGGCAGCCCCGCGCCGCAGCATCGCCACGATGTCGCATTTTACGGCGCAGCGCGACCATGACGACATCGGGCTCTACGTCACGCCGCCCTTCAAATCCGCGGTGTCGGACAAATGGCTGACCGCTGCATCCATCCGGCTCAACAACAAGGACGGCAGCTTTGCCGGCGTCGTGTCGACGCCGCTCGACCAGTCGTATTTTGCCAAGATCTACCGGTCGATCGATATCGGTGCACACGGATCGATTCTGCTGCTGCACACCGATGGAATCGCGCTAGCGCGGGAACCGGCGAGCGATGGCATCGTCGGCAGATCCTTCGCAGGCAGTCCCTTGCTCACCCGATACCTGCCGCGCTCGAATGCCGGAGCCTACGACATTATCAGCGTCATTGACGGCAAGCCGCGCCTTGCCGGCTACAAGGCTGTCCGCGGTTTGCCGCTGGTGTTGCTGGTCACCTACGGGCGTGCAGATATTCTGTTACAGTGGCAGCGCCACGTCATGCTGTTCGGACCGCTGGTCGCGCTCGCCGTTGCGGCCATCCTGCTCGGTACTTTCCTGCTCGTGCGGAATACCAACATCCTGAAGGAGCAGTCCGGAATTCTCGAAGAGAAGTCACTTGAGCTCGAACAGACCAACCGGCGGTTCGACATCGCCCTGAGCAACATGCCGAACGGCCTGTGCATGTGGGACAAGCAGCAGCGGCTCGTGATATCGAACAACCGCTATCGCGATATGTACGGACTGACGGCCGAACAGGTCAGGCCGGGTATTTCCCTCAGAGAGATTCTCCAGACGCATGTGGCCAACGGCGAAACCAGCGAGTTCGATGTCGAGGAATACATCAAGGTCGTCATTTCCCAAGCCGCGCAAACCCATGTGATGGCGGACGGACGGACGATTGCAATGCGCCGGCAGTCGATGCCGGACGGCGGCTGGATAGCCACCCACGAGGACGTTACCGAGCAGAAGCGCGCCGAAGCGCTGCTGCGCACGACGCTCGACACGATGGATCAGGGCCTCATTGCCATCGATCGCGAGGGGAAATCCTTCCTGATGAACGCGCGCGTGCTGGATTTGCTGGGGTTGCCGCCGGAATTCGCCGTCACGCTGCCGCACGGGGATGAAATCCTTGCATATCAGCGCCGGACCGG
>JAQSDT010000260.1 GCA_029946075.1 bacterium
CAAGGAATTGCTCGGGCTCGGCGCTGAACTCGTGATCGTGTTCGGCGCCTCCGCGATTGCCGACCGCCGCGACGTGATTCCGTCCGCGATATCAGGCATCGGCGGTGCGATCGAGCATTTCGGGATGCCGGTCGATCCCGGCAATCTGCTGCTGATCGGCAGCGCCGGCGGTGTGCCGGTGCTGGGCGCGCCGGGCTGCGCGCGCTCGCCGGTCGAAAACGGATTCGACTGGGTGCTGATGCGGCTGCTTGCCGGCCTCAAGGTGACGCGCACCGAACTCACCGGCATGGGCGTCGGCGGCCTCCTGATGGAAATCGTGACGCGGCCGCAGCCGCGCACGGTTGCCGATATCGAAGCCAGCCGCAACGTCGCGGCCATCGTGCTCGCCGCCGGCCGCTCGACGCGGATGGGTGGCCCCAACAAGCTGCTCGCCGAACTCGACGGCAAGAAGCTGGTGCGGATCGTCGCCGAGCAGGCGCTGGCCTCTAAGGCATCGGAAGTGATCGTCGTCACCGGCCATCAGGCCGATCTGGTCGAGCAGGCGCTCGCAGGCCTCAAGGTGAAGTTCGTCCGTAATCCGGATTTCGCCGGCGGTCTCGCGTCCTCGGTCAAGGCCGGCATCGCGGCGGTGTCCGACAAATCCGACGGCGCCATCGTCTGCCTCGGCGACATGCCGCTGATCTCGTCTGGACTGATCGACCGGCTGATCGAGACCTTTGCGCCGGACCGCGGCCAGCTGATCGCCGTCCCCGTCAGCGACGGCCGGCGTGGCAACCCGGTGCTGTGGTCGCGGCGTTTCTTCAGGGAATTGATGACGCTGGACGGCGACGTCGGCGCCCGTCACCTGATCGCCAAACACGCCGAGGCGGTGGCCGAAGTCCCCGTCGACGGCCAGGGCGCCTTCCTCGATATCGATACCCCGCAGGCGCTGGAAGCCGCGCGTAGAGGGTAACTAGATACCGATAAACAATTTGCCGATCGAAATTTCCTACTTTGCATGGGGTTGATTTCGATATTTCGATTCCGGGCGACCCATACGGTTCGTCATGGTTCCCTTCAACCTTCCGTTCACCAAGTCTCAACACCCCCGGGGCTAGATTCCTTTGCTTACCTCGGGGGAGGGGAATCTTGATTATTTCGACGGCCATCGCGCAGCGCCGCGCCTTGTTCATCCTTGCGCTGACGGTCCTGCTGGGCGCTTCGCGCTTCGTCACCGAAAGCTGGGCCGCGGGTGCGCTCGCCGTCGGCAAATGCGGCGCCTATGGCCAGGCCTATGACTATCACGGCGATGCGGCCGCGCGCGCCGCGGCGCTGAAGCAGTGCAAGGGCCAATGCACCGCCGTTTCCATGAAGCGTGCCTGCGCCGCGCTCGCGGTCGACATGGCCAATCCCTGCGGCGCCCATGGCTATGCCGTGAAGCCGAAGATCTCGAGCTCGCTCAACGCCGCCACCAGGAAGTGCTACGAGTTCGGCGGCAAGGAATGCGTCATCCGCGCCTGGGCCTGCGACGCGAAGGGCTAGTTTTTCCTCCGTCATTCCGGGATGGTCCGAAGGACCAGACCCCAGATGCGCAATTGCGCATCGGGGAATCTCGAGGACCAATCAATGCAATTCGACACCAAGATCGCGGTCGTGATCCGGACCGATCTCGAACCGTGGCAGAAACTCAACGTCGCATCGTTCCTCGCCGGCGGCATCGCCGCCAGATATCCCGAATGCATCGGCGAGCCCTATGGCGACGCCTCCGGCACGCCATACTTGTCGCTGATCGGCCAGCCGATCCTGATCTACGGCGCCGACCGTCCGGCCCTGTCGCGCGCGCTTGAGCGGGCGCTCACCCGCGACGTGACCCCCGCGGTCTATACCGAGGACATGTTCAGGACCACGCATGACGCCGCCAACCGCGAGGTGGTGAAATCCGTGATCCGCGCCGAACTCAATCTGGTCGGGATCGCGATGCGCGCCGAGCGCAAGGTGATCGACAAGATCGTCGACGGGCTGAAGTTTCACAGCTAAAGCATCTGCGGAAAACCGGACCTACAGCATGAGCCGTTTCTGGAGCAGCCTGACGCATGACCTGAAGCCGTATGTGCCGGGCGAGCAGCCCCGCATCGCGGATTTGGTCAAGCTCAATACCAACGAGAGCCCGTTCGGCCCGTCGCCGCGCGCGCTGGAGGCGATCCGCGGCGAGGCGGCCGATACGCTGCGTCTTTATCCGGACCCGCAGGCAACCGCGCTGCGCGCGACGCTGGCGGCGTATCACAAGGTCGATCCGGAGCAGGTGTTCGTCGGCAACGGCTCGGATGAAGTCCTTGCGCATGCGTTTGCCGCGCTGCTCAAGCACGATGCGCCGCTGCTGTTCCCCGACATCACCTACAGCTTCTATCCGGTCTATTGCCGGCTGTTCGGCATTCCCTATGAGGCCGTGCCGCTCGATCAGCGCCTGAACATTCGCATCGCCGATTATCGCCGTCCGGCGGGTGCGGTGATCGTTCCCAATCCGAATGCGCCGACCGGGATCGCGCTGTCGCGCGCCGAGATCGCGACGCTGCTGGAGCAGCATCCCGATGCACCCGTGGTGATCGACGAGGCCTATGTCGATTTCGGCGCCGAGACCGCGATTCCGCTCGTCGCATCGCATCCCAATCTTCTCGTCGTGCAGACCATGTCGAAGTCGCGCGCGCTGGCCGGGCTGCGCGTCGGCTACGCGATCGGCGATGCCGGGCTGATCGAGGCGCTGACGCGGGTCAAGGACAGCTTCAACTCCTATCCGCTCGGCCGCCCCGCGCAGGCCGGCGCGATCGCTTCCGTCGAGGACGAAGCCTGGTTTCAGCAGAGCCGCGCGCGGGTGATCGAAGGCCGGGAGCAACTCATCCGTGGCCTTGCCGGCCTCGGCTTCGAGGTGCTGCCGTCGGCCGCGAATTTCGTGTTCGTCCGTCATCCGGCGCATCAGGGCGCGGCGCTGGCCACGGCATTACGGGAGCGGGCGGTGATCGTCCGGCATTTTGCAGCGCCGCGGATCTCGGATTATTTGAGAATTACCGTCGGCACCGACGCACAGACCGAGCGGCTGTTGGCGGCGCTCGCGGCTATTCTGGGTGGCTGACCGAACGGCTTGGCCGGGTTGCCGTCTTGCGGCGCAGCCGCAAACCGCAAATACTCCCTGCCAGTCGGGATTCCGGAGGGAACCCCGGCCAATAAGGATCCCTGCTCAGGGCAACAAGGGAGGATACCATGGCAAGCGAGCTCGGGCGGAGCGTGCCTGAAGGCGATCATTTCAACACCAGCCGGCGCAGGTTTCTGGGCGGCACGGGTCTCGCCGCGATCGGCGCATTCATCGGCGGCAGTACATTGTCTCCGAGCGGCGGCGTTCCGCAGGCGCACGCGCAGGCCGCGGCGTCCCCGTCCGCTGCTGCGCCAGCCGCGCCGAAGGGCCCGCAATATCTGAAATTCCCCGGCAAGAACGAAAAGCTCGTCGTGCTCGGCGAACGACCGCTGGTAGCCGAGACACCGGAAAGCCTGCTCGACGACGACACCACGCCGATCGAGAAATTCTACATCCGCAACAACGGTCAGATTCCCGAAGAGACCAAGAACCCCGACACCTGGAAGATCGTCATCGACGGCGAGGTCAACACCAGGATCGAGATCACGCTTGGCGAGCTGAAATCGAAATTCAAGCCGGTGACGCGGCGCATGGTGCTGGAATGCGGCGGCAACGGCCGCGCCGCGTTCTCACCGCCGGCGCGTGGCAACCAGTGGACCAATGGCGGGGCAGGGTGCGCGGAATGGACCGGCGTGCCGCTGGCTGAATTGCTCAAGAAGGCGGGGCTGAAGCCGTCGGCGAAATACACCGCGCATTACGCAGCCGATCTGCATCTGTCGGGTGACGCCGGCAAGCCGTCGATATCGCGCGGCGTGCGCATCGCCAAGGCGATGGATCCGGACACGCTGATCGTCTGGGCGATGAACGGCCAGCCGCTGCCGAACATCCATGGCGGGCCGGTGCGGCTGATTGTGCCGGGCTGGGCCGGTTCGGCCTCGCAGAAATGGCTGACGCGCATCACCATCCGCGACAAGGAGCATGACGGCCCCGGCATGACGGAGTTTTCCTACCGCACGCCGATCAAGCCGATGGTGCCCGGCGACAAGGGCGATCCCGCCAACTTCCGGATTCTGGAATCGATGCCGGTGCGCTCGATCATCACCAGCCCGGCAAATGGCGCCAAGTTCGCCGCCGGTACCAAGGAGTTGAAGCTGCGCGGCGCGTCATGGGCCGGCGATCTCCTGGTCAAGCAGGTGGATATTTCGACCGACTCCGGTGCGAGCTGGCAGCGCGCCACGCTGGAGAAGCCGAAGAACAGATACGACTGGCAACGCTGGACCGCGACCGTGAAACTGCCGACCGACGGCTATTTCGAGATATGGACGCGGGCCACCGATTCCAAAGGCACGATGCAGCCGCATCAGGCCGGGTTGTGGAATCCGCAAGGCTATGGCGGCAACGCCATGCACCGTATTGCCGTGCTGGTCGGATGATGCTGCGCTTTGCAGGGTTGGCGGTGGCCGGCGCGCTGATGATTGCGCCGGCCGCTGCGCAAACAAGTTTTGCGCCGCGCGACGAAAGTCCGGACGAGTTCGTTGCGGGCAAGGGGCGCGACGAGACCTTCTATGCCTGCACGGCGTGCCACGGATTCAAGCTGGTGGCGCAGCAGGGGCTGTCGCGCGTGCAGTGGGACGATTCCATCAACCTGATGGTTCGCCGCCACAACATGCCGCCGCTCGACGACAAGGATCGCGAGATCGTGCTGAACTATCTCGAGATGGCCTACCCGCCGCGCGCGCCGGCGGGGCGGGGAGGTTTTCAGAATCCGTTCGCGAAGTAGACCGGCTTACACCGGCGCGACGTAGGGGATGCAGCCGACGATGGCGACGGTCTGGACCGCGTTGGTCAGCATGCCACCCCAGTGCAGCCGCCGAAGCCGCCGCACCGCGTCGGCATCGCCGTGTTCCCTGGCATTCA
>JAQSDT010000261.1 GCA_029946075.1 bacterium
GCCCATGCCCTGATTTTCCGTGCGGTCTCGCTCGACGGCGCAGCCATGCAAGCATTCGCGAACGTGCTGCGACGCGACGGCATCGCGCCGCGCGTGCTGCAGTCCCATGAGCGCGCTTGCCTCGATGCCACCCGTGACGCCGACGAATTGCTGCGCGATGCGCTGGGCGCGAAGAAGCTGAAAGAGCTGCGTCGCCAGCGCAACCGCCTCGCCGAGCACGGGCCGGTTCATTTCGACGTGGCGCGCGAGCCCAATGACGTCGCCACAGCCGTCGAGACATTTCTGGCGTTGGAGGCCAGCGGCTGGAAAGCCCAGCGCGGCACCGCGCTCGGCCAGCACGCCGGCGATGCGGCCTTTGTCCGCCGCGCCACGTCGGCGCTGGCGGCAACCGGCCAATGCGAGATCGTGACGCTGCGCGCCGGCGAAACGCCGGTGGCAGCGGCGATCGTGCTGCGCCAGCAGGATCGCGCCTTCTACTTCAAGCTCGGCGTCGACGAGCGCTTTGCAAAGCTTTCGCCCGGCGTACAACTGACGCTGGATCTGACCCGGCACCTCTGCGCCGATCCCGAAATCGCGCTCGTCGATTCCACCGCCAGCCCCGATCATCCCATGATCAACCCGATCTGGCGCGGGCGCCTTGCGATCGGCGACGTGCTGATCCCGTTGCGGCGGCACGATCCGGTCGTCACGCTGATCCGCGCCTCACTGGGTTTGCGCAGCGCGCTCCGCGAGCCGGCGCGCCGCCTCGTTCATTTCATCAGGAAACGTCAGGAGAAATCCTCATGAACACCCTCACCGCCGTCGCCCCCGTCATCACGGCCGATCGCGACGCGCTCCGCCGCGATTTTCCGCTCAAGCCGTTTGCGATCCGCCACAAGCTGGCGGGCCATCCGCTGCTGTCGCTGCCGCGCATCGCGCAGCTCGCCGCCGAACTGCCGCGCGACCTGATCGAATATAATTCCGGCAAGGTCGCGATCAGCCAGGACCCCGACGCCATTCCCTCCGTCGACCTCGATCCGGTCGAGGTCGTCAAGCGGATCGAAACCGCCGGTGCATGGATGGTGCTCAAGCGCATCGAGAATTCGCCCGCCTACCGCGAACTGCTGGAAGACACGCTGCTGTCGGTCGCCCGCGCCCGCGGCTTCAACAGCCTGGCGGATGCCGGCTTCGAGCAGGTCGAAGGTTTTCTGTTCGTGTCCTCGCCGAATTCGACGACGCCGTTCCATCTCGACAGCGAAGACAATTTCTTCGTCCACATCCACGGCGAAAAGTTCTTCACGATCTTCGACAACAACGACCGTGCGATCGTCTCCGACGGCGAGATCGAACGTTCGATGACCAAGCACCGCAACCTGAAATACGACGAGAGCTTTGCGCCTCGCGGCAACGAATTCCGTCTGTTCGCAGGCGACGGCTGCTACGTGCCGTATCAGTGGCCGCACTGGGTGCGCACCGCGGACAGCTTCTCGATCTCGATGGCGATTACCTGGAAGACGCGCGAAGTGCGTCGGCTGAACGATCTGCACTTCTTCAATTCGATGCTGCGCGGCATCGGCCTGCCGCAGCAGCCGCCCGGCAATCAGCCGGTGCGCGACGCGTTCAAGCTGGCGTTCTATCGAACGGTGACGGCGACGATCAGGCCGCTCCGCGCATCCATGGCGATGCGCCGCGTCCTGCGGCGGATCGCGCTCGGCAAGAAAGCGAATTATTATCTGAAGGGCGCGTGACCGTAACCCGGGTTGCGCTGCGCTTCACCCGGGCCATGAGCCTTCACTGCAACGGCGAATGCGGCGCCGGCAGCATGATGGTCGAGTGCATTTCCTCGAGGAAGCCCGGCCCCTTGCCGAGAAACGCCTGCCAGGCCGGATCCTTCATCGCATTGCCACGCGCTTCGGCGCGGGCGTTCAGGCTCGGATAAGCCCAGATGTGACAGGCTTCGTTCGGCTGTCCCGCCTCGGTTGTCCAGAGCCCGACGATCTTTGAATACTTCTCTCGCTCCGGCAGCACCGCGGTGAACGCGTCGAGCCATTGCTTCAACCCGCCGGCGGCCTTGCCGCGATAGTTGCGCAGTTCGTAGACATTGCCCGTCGAAGCCGGCGCAACCGGCGCCCGCACCGCGTTCATCAGGCGAACGTCCTGACGGACCAATAGCGGTCGGATGATCGGCACGTACTCGCCGGTCCAGCGCGGATTCCTGGCGAGTTCGGCCCGCAGCCGCGCGCGCTCCTCGAAGCTCTCGTAGCTCCACATGTGCAGGACCTGATTGAGCGGCCCGATCTCGGTCGACCAGTAGCCTTCGAGCTTGCCGTAATCGTCCTTGCGGATATCGCGCGACACCGTGCTCGCGGCCTTGACCATATCTCCGAGCGTGCCGGGCTTCACGGTGTAGGTGCGCAATTCGTAGATCATATTGCCTCCCCAGGCTTTTCTTATTGCTTGCCCAGTACCCCTAGCAGGCGTCGCTGGTGACGGAAAGCGGCGACTACTCCGCCGCCTGCGCGTTGATCTCGCCGGACACCTGGCGGATGGCACGCGCCAGTTGATCCGCAGGCTGTGCGCCGGACACCGCGTATTTCTGCGCGAAGACGAACGTCGGCACGCCGGAGATTCCCTTTTCGGACGCTTCCTGCGCCTGGCCGGAAATCAGCTCCACATCCTCGTCGGTGGCGAGGCGCTTGCGCATTTCGTCAGCATCGAGGCCGATATCGGCCGCCGCCTGCACCAGCACGTTGACGTCGGTCAGATCGCCGCCGTCGCGAAAGTACAGTTCCATCAGCCGCTGTTTCATCTCGGCCGACTTGCCCTGGGCCTCGGCCCAGTGGATCAGGCGGTGACAATCGGTGGTGTTGGGCTGGCGCTACACCAGTTCCGGCCGGTTGGTCAGCCCCTCCTCGCCCGCGGCGGCGACGACGCGGCCGGCGATGCCCTTGTAGGCCTCGACCGAGCCGAACTTGGCGGTGAGATATTCGTCGCGGCTGATGCCCTCGCGCGGCACCCAGGAATTGAGGAAGAACGGCCGCCAGCGCACCTCGACCGGAACGTCCGGCACCAGCGCCAGCGCGTTCTCGATCCGGCGCTTGCCGATATAACACCACGGGCAGACCACGTCGGAGACGATGTCGATCTTGAGGGGCTTCAGGGCGCTCATCGGGCTTCCTCGCAAAAATGATGCCGGGAAGGTAATGCCATCAGACAGGGAGACAAGGGCAATCGCCGCATGTCTCGTATCACTTCACCTCCGCGGTTATTGCGAGCGCCGGCCGGCCTTTCTAGAACTCTCTGCACCTGTCCAATCGCGGAGCCGCCGATGACCGCCGTTTTCAAGCCCGAAGGCCAGCTTTTCCGCGCCACCGAACAGGCCGGCGGACCATGGTCGCCGGATATGCTGCAGGGCAGCGCGACCACCGCGCTGATGACGCGCGAGGTCGAGCGGCTGGCCGATGCATCGGGCTTCGCGGTGCGCCGCCTCACCTTCGACCTGTGGCGGCCGGCCGGCTTGCGCGCCTATGGCTTGCAGACCGAGATGCTGCGCGACGGCCGCAAGGCCAAGACCATGCAGGTGCGGCTCCTGGACGGCGAGGTCGAGATCGGCCGCTGCACGGCGCTGCTGACGGCACAAGGCGACGAATCTCCGGCCGATCCGTTTTCGAAAGCGATAGCCAGCGACGCCGCGCCCGAGACCGGTTCGCCGCCGCCATCCTTTGTGCAGAAATGGAGCCGCTACTTCCAGAACGTCTCGGTGCGGCTGATCGAAGGCGCGCTGGAAAAGCCCGGTCCCGCCGCGGCGTGGATGCGGCTCGACGTGCCCATGGTCGAGGGTGAGACCAACACGCCGCTGCTGCAGGCCGTGCAGGCGGCCGATTTTTCGAGCGGCGTCGGCCAGATCGTCGACATGCGCGAATGGACCTTCATCAATCCCGAGATCAGCCTGTATTTCTTCCGCCCGCCGGAGGGTGACTGGATCCTGATCCGCTCGCGCACCCGCGCCGGCGCCAACGGCGCAGGCCTGACGATGGCGAGTCTCAGCGACCGCAAGGGTCCGTTCGCCGAAGTGCTGCAGGCCATGACCTTCGAGCGCCGCGCCGCGCAGGCTCAGGCGTCCTGAGCGCCGAGCTTCGTCAGAACAGCCTCCGAATCGGCATCCGCGGGCATGAACATCTCCACGCGCAATTCCTGCAGCGTGACGTCCTGCGGCGTGCCGAGCGTCAGCACCGTGCCGATCAGGCCGATGCTGACGTCGCCCTTGCAGACGCGCACTTCGCAGAGTGGTCCGGGCGCGGCGCCTTCATTGAGCTGCGGAGCCGCAACATCTGGCAGCTTCGCCAGTTCGCGCCAGGTCGATTGCAGCGCCAGGTCGAGTGGCGCCGCCATCGCCTCATGACGCGCACGCGCCATCAACGCCGCTGCGACATCCGGCCAGTCCACCACATAGGGCCGCAGTTCATCGGGAGCGAGAAACATCCGCATGTGATTGAGCGGGCGTTTCATGCGCTCCGGCCCCAGCAGCATCGTCATCAGCCGCACCGCGGCGCCATTGGCCTGTATCACGTTCCAGCGGCGATCGGTGACGATGGCCGGAAACGGCTCATGCCGCCGCAGCAGCAAATCGATTGCGCGCTTGGCGTCGGCCACTTCGGGCGCGGAAAGATCGCGCTCGCCATATTGCCGGGCAAAACCGCCGGCCTCGAGCAGCGCGTTGCGGTCGCGCAAGGAGAGACCGAGCGCCGCCGCAAGCTGCAGCAGGATGTCACGGCTGCCCGCGGCCTTGCCGGTTTCGACATAGCTCAGATGCTTGATCGAGATGCCGGCCTCGAACGCGAGGTCAGCCTGGCTCATTGCACGGCGTGTGCGCCAGCCGCGCAGGAGATCGCCGACGGGATGGATCGGCGTTGGTGCATGTTGGCGGGAGTCCATGCGGCGATTATGCGGAGGGTGCATGCCGGTGTAAACTGTGACCTGGTAGGATGGGTGGAGCGTAGCGATACCCATCAATGCCGGTGGATGTCTGAGATG